>DASZJC010000240.1:0-13205 GCA_035948495.1 Xanthobacteraceae bacterium
GAGCAATGGGACACGCCGGGGCTCAAGCAGGAACTGCAGCGCGTGCTCGGCCTCGAACTGCCGGTCGACGAATGGGCCAAGGAGGAGGGCATCGCCGACGAGGAACTGCTGCATCGCGTCGAGCGCCGCGCCGACGAGCACATGGCCGCCAAGGTCGCCCAATGGGGCCCCGACGTGATGCGCTACGTCGAGAAGTCGATCCTGCTGCAGACGCTCGATCATCTCTGGCGCGAGCATCTGCTCATGCTCGAGCACCTGCGCCAGGTGATCGGCCTGCGTGGCTACGGCCAGCGCGATCCGCTCAACGAATACAAGTCGGAATCCTTCCACCTGTTCGAGACGATGATCCAGCGCCTGCGCGAGGCGGTCACCGCCCAGCTGATGCGGGTCGAGATCATGGCGCAGCCGCCGCCCGACGAGCAGGCGAACCTGCCCTACATGGAGGCGCACAAGATCGACCCCTCGACCGGCGAGGACGAGATGGCCCTGGCGGCGGCGGGCGCCGAGACGCTGGCGCGCGCGGGGATCACGGCCGGCGCGGCGCCGAAACGCGATCCGACCAACCCGGCGAGCTGGGGCAAGGTCGGCCGCAACGAAACCTGCCCGTGCGGCTCGGGCAAAAAGTTCAAGCACTGCCACGGCCGCTACGCATAACGGGCGGCCATGCGCCGGCCGTCACGCGAGCAGAAGCGACGCCGGGCCAAGGTCTCGCAGCCGGCCGTCTCAAAGCATGTTGGCGTCCTGAAGCAGGCCGGGCTGGTACGCGACCGCCATGAAGGTCGCCAGACGCACTATAGCGCGCAACTCGGCGTCTTGGCCCCGCTGATCGACTGGACAAGCCAAATGGCCGGCTTCTGGCAGAGCCGGTTCAACCACCTCGAAGATCTGCTCAAAAGGATGGACCAATGACCGATACTGCGACCGAAGCGCTCTCCGTCGTTGTCGAACGGGAGATACCTTTTCCGCCGGAGAAGATCTGGCGCGCGCTCACGCAACCAAACCTGATCGAGGAATGGCTCATGCAGAACGATTTCAAGCCTGTCGTGGGCCACCGCTTCAATCTTCGCGCAAACTGGGGCGCTGTCGACTGTCAGGTCCTGGCAGTCGAGCCGAACAAAACGCTGTCTTACACGTGGGCGGCCTATGGTCTCGAGAGTGTCGTCACGTGGACTCTCACCCCTACGAGCACGGGGACCCACCTGCGCATGGAGCAGTCGGGCTTCCGGCCGGATCAGCAGCAGGCCTACCAGGGCGCCAAGGGCGGGTGGCCGCGGTTCATCGCTGCGCTCGAGCAGGTCGTGGCGCGGATTGATTGATGCCGGCACAATTCAAAGCCAGGCCCTGTCGAAACGGTGCCTGCCCGCACCACAATGTTGCGCTGACCACGAATAGCGATACTCACGACTGGAACGGTGCCTTCATTTCGGGGAGGTCGCATGAAACGGGACCAGAATTCGAGGCATAAGATCCAATGAAGCCATCGGAACGCATCGACCAGCTGATCGCAGAACTCACCGACTGGCGCGGCAAAACGTTCGCCAGCATCCGCAAGAGCATTCTTGAGGCCGACCGGGAGATAATCGAGGAATGGAAGTGGATGGGAAGCCCGGTGTGGTCGCACGACGGAATAATCGCGGTCGCCAACGCCCACAAAGAGAAGGTGAAGCTTACCTTTGCCCACGGGGCGAGGCTCCCAGATCCCGACAAGCTCTTCAACGCGGGCCTCGAAGGCAACGCGAGACGAGCGATCGATTTTTTCGAGGGTGACAAGATTAGTGAGCGTGCTCTAAAAAATCTCGTCCGCGCCGCTGTTAATTACAATCAGATCAAATTGAAGAAGAAAGCGCCTGCGGGTACTCGAGCTAAAGTGCACAAAAGTAAAAAGCTATAGTTTTCCCGCTAATTGTCTCGCTGGCAGCGCCTAGCGCGAATTGCCCCAGCGGCTTTCGAAGCTGCCGACGGGCGCGGTCGGCTGGTTCGACAGCAGGCCCCCGTCGCCGCCCGCCGGTGCGCTGGGCGCGGGGTCGCCGGGAGCCGGCATCGGCTTGGCGGCGGCGTACTGCGGCTGCGCGGCGGGTTTGGGTTCAGCCTGAGCTGCAGGGACACGCGCAGCAGGCGCGGCCGGCGCAGGCTTCGCGGTCGCCACTTGAGCCGGCTTCGGCGCCGGACGCGCCGCCTCTTTCAGCGCCGGAGGTTTCTTGTCGCGCTGCGCGACCGAGCCGGTCGGCGCCTGGGCGCTGCTCGCCTTCTCGGCGTCCGAGGAGAACAGGCGCGTGAAGAAGTTGCCGGACTCGGCGGGCCGCGTGGTGGCCTGCTGCTGCGCGGGCGCGGGCCTTGTCTCGGCCGATGCAAGCCCGTAGCCGCCGTGGGCGGCCGCCGGAGCCGGCGTCCCAACTGCCACTCCGGTCGCCGGATCGACCGGCCGCGGCGGATTGACGGTCGCCGGAATCGTTCCCGGCGTCTTGGTGTCGAACAGATTGCGCAGGTCGCCGTCGCTCGCGAAAACCGCGTGGGGATGCAGCGCGGCCTGGAACACCGGATGCATCCCGCCGTCGGTTCCGGTGCGGATCGGGGCGACCGGGGTTCCCCTGCGGACGAGTTCGGCGATCTCGATTTCGTCGCGCTTGTCCTTTTCCGCGGCCGCGGCGGCGATCTCCGGGTTCACCCGATAGGCCGGGCAGCGCGCGGAGGCATTGAACTTGAGCGGCACCGGCGTTGCGTTGGGCCGCGTGGGGGTCACCGGTTCCACGTCGAAGACGTAGCGCCTATCGCACACGTCGACCTTCGGCTCGAGCCGCGTCACCTCGAAATGGTCGTAGCCTTGCTTGAGCATCTTCCAGAAGGCCATGCTCGGATTGGTGCGGTGACGCGCCATGTTCAGCGGCGTCATGCGGAACGGATAGGCCTGGACCTGGAACGTGTGCTGGCCGCCGAAGAAGGCTTCCCGCGCCAGCGCGTAAATCTCGCCGATCTGCTCATCGGTCATGGCGTAGCAGCCGCGCGAGGAGCAATCGCCGTGGATCATCACAAAGTCGCCGGTGCGGCCCCACGCGCGGTCGAACGAGTTGGGGAAGCCGATATTGACCGAGAGATAATAGTTCGAGTTCGGATTCATCTGCCCGGGCGTGATGGTATAGAATCCCTCCGGCGCCTGGCGATCGCCCTCTTTGATCTTCGGGCCCAGTTCGCCCGACCAGCGGCAGATCGGATAGGTCTTGAGCAGGGCGAACCGGCCGGTGGTGTCCTGCTTCCAGACTTCGAGCTCCGATTCCTCCTTGAACAGCCGCACCAGGATGGGCGACTCCTTCGGCATGTCCTTCTTTTCGAGCTCGCTTATCATTCGGGGCGACAGCGGCGTGAGCGCACGGTCGGAGATGACCGACACGCTGTCGGTATTGCAGCCGGCAAGCGCAATCGCGCCGGCAATGGCCGCCGACGCCAGCAGCGCCCGGACGACGGAGCTAGGGAATTTCAAACGCAAGGCTCCCCGACCCGATCGACGGCCCCCATGCCGTCTCCCACCGGATGGTATGACTACGACTGCGGCCTTCGCAAGGCAAGCGGCCTCGGCCCAGTCTTCCACCACGCGGATAGTGAACGAAAGGTAAACGCCGGTCACAGGGCGCGCCCGATCGCCAGGAATTTGTCCCGGCGCCGGCGGCGGACCTCCGCCCGGTCGAGGCCGGCGAGGTCCGCGAACGCCGCCGCGATCGCCGCGCCGGCGGCCGCGATGGCCGCCGCCGGGGCGCGATGGGCGCCGCCGGTCGGTTCCGGGACGATGGCGTCGATGACGCCGAAGCGCACCAGGTCCTGAGCGGTGATCTTCATGCTGGTGGCGGCGTCCTGCGCCTTCGCGGTGTCGCGCCACAGGATCGAGGCGGCCCCTTCCGGCGAGATGACGCTGTAGATCGCGTGCTCCAGCATCAGCACCCGGTTCGCGGTGGCGATGGCGACGGCGCCGCCGGAGCCGCCCTCGCCGAGAATCAGCGCGATGTTGGCGACGCCGAGTTCCAGGCACGCCTGGGTCGAGCGCGCAATCGCCTCGGCCTGGCCGCGCTCCTCCGCGCCGATGCCCGGGTAGGCGCCGGCGGTGTCGACCAGCGAGAGCACCGGGATGTTGAAGCGGTCGGCCATCTCCATCAGCCGCACCGCCTTGCGGTAGCCCTCCGGCCGCGCCATGCCGAAATTGTGGCGCAGCCTGCTCTCGGTGGTGGCGCCTTTTTCCTGGCCGATGACGCAAATGCTTTCGCCGCGAAAGCGCCCGAACCCGCCGATGATCGCCTCGTCCTCGCCGAACTGGCGGTCGCCCGCGAGCGGCGTGAAATCGGTCACCAGGGCGCCGACGTAGTCGAGGCAGTGCGGCCGCTCCGGATGGCGCGCCACTTGCGTCTTCTGCCACGGCGTCAGGTCGGCATAGAGGTCGTCGAGCGCCTGAAGCGCTTTCGCCTCGAGGCGCGCGATTTCCTCGCCGATCGCGACCGCGTTGCCGCTCGCCTGCATCGCGCGCAGCTCCTCGATCTTGGCTTCGAGTTCCGCCACCGGCTTTTCAAAATCGAGATAACTGCGCATCGAGCACAAGACCGGCGGTTCGAAAGGATGGAACGGCGGCGGCCGCGGGCAAAGCCGGCGCTCGGCGCCGACGTTCTTCGGTGGCAGACCCGACGCCGTGCGCCGAGCCCCTTCATGACGAAGGACGGGGCCATCCACCGCCCGCGGGAAACTGGCCCGCCGGGTGGTTCAAGTCAAGCAAACCGGCCGGTCCGGCTCGCGTTCATCCTTCCGCGAGCGGATGCAGATCGCGCACGAGGCTCTTCAGCCGCTCGGCGAGCACGTGGGTGTAGATCTGGGTCGTGGAAATGTCGGCGTGGCCGAGCAACGTCTGCACCGAGCGGAGATCGGCGCCGTTCTGCAACAGGTGGCTCGCAAAGGCGTGACGCAGCACGTGCGGGCTGACCTTGTCGGCGCGCAGCCCGGCGGCGCCGGCGAGCACTTTGAGGTCGCGGGCGAAATGCTGGCGCGTCAGGTGCCCGCTCTCGCCGAACGAAGGAAACAAATGTTGCGACTGCACGCCGCGCCCGGCCTCCCGCCGCAGGGCGAGATAATCGGTCATCGCGCGCCGCGCGGAATCGTTGAGCGGCACGATCCGCTCCTTGCCGCCCTTGCCGCGGATCATCAGCACGCGCTGGTCGCGCCGCGCCGCGGCGGCCGGCAGCGCCACCAGCTCGGACACGCGCAGCCCGGTGGCATAGAGCACTTCGAGCAGGCACACGAGCCGCATCGCCCGCAGCCGTTCCGGCAGCGGCCGCGCGGCGTCCTCGGCGGGCGCGCGGGCGGCGGCGAGCAGGCGGTCGACGTCGGCGATCGAAAGTACCGTCGGCAGCGGCCGGCCGCGTCGCGGTCCCTCGATCGCGGCGGCCGGGTCGTCGCTGCGATGCCCTTCGGCATAAAGGAAGCGGAAGAGCTGGCGGATCGCCGAGAGGCGGCGCGCGACCGATGCGGCCGAGAAGCCGCGCGCGGAGAGCGCGGCCAGATAGGCGCGCACGTCGTCGCCGCGCGCGCCGGCGACGCCGCGGCGCGCCGCGCTCAGGTGGGCGGAAAAATCGTCGAGATCGCGCGCATAGGCCGAAAGCGTGTTGGCGGCGGCGCCGCGCTCGGCGGCGAGCATGTCGAGAAACAGCTCGACGAGCCGGAGGTCGGACGAGGCGCTCGTGCGGGCCATCGCGGAATCAACTGCGTCAGTGATGCTTCACGAACCGGTCCGGCGGGACCGTGACGGTGATCTCGCGCGGCTTCGGCTCGACGAAATTCGCGAGCACGAACATGGCGCCGTAGACCAGGCCGCCCAGGAGTCCGAGCGCTACGATGAGGCGAAACAGGCTCGGCATTGTCCAAGACTCGGAGCGGGACGGCTTTTCGTCATCCCGCTCCAGCTTATTGTTGGAGCACGATCTTTTCCGAAACCGGGTCCGGGTCGGGCTTTTTCGGGATCATGCTCTAATGCGCGCCTTACCATCACGTTCGCGCCCAACTGGCAAGGGGCCGGGGCTCGGGTATATAGGATGGGCGCGCCGGGCCGCGCCGCCAGTGCGAACGCGCCGGCAGAACTCGGAGACGGCGATCATGCCGATGCCGCCATGCTCGAGGTGAATGCCGCGGCCAAGTCCGAGGCGGCAATCGTCGCGGCGCTCGGGCGGCGTTCGATCGTCCTCGTCGGCATGATGGGCGCCGGCAAGTCCTCGGTCGGACGGCGGCTTGCCGCCCGGCTCGGGCTTGCGTTCATCGACGCCGACACCGAGATCGAGGCGGCCGCCGGCATGAGCATCGCGGACATTTTCTCGGCGCACGGGGAAGCCTATTTCCGCTCCGGCGAGGCGCGCGTGATCGCGCGGCTGCTCGAGGGCGGGCCGCAGGTGATGGCGACCGGCGGCGGCGCCATCGTCAACCCGGACACCAGGGCGGCAATCCGCGCCAAGGGGGTGTCGATCTGGCTCGACGCCGAATACGAGGTGTTGCTGCGCCGGGTGAAGCGGCGCACCGACCGGCCGATGCTCAAGACCGCCGATCCGGCCGAGACGCTCAAACGCCTGCTCGCCGAGCGCAATCCGGTCTATGCGCTGGCCGACGTCAGGCTGCGCTCGCGCGACGCGCCGCATGAGACGATCGTCAACGAGGCGATCGCGGCGCTGGCGGCGCATTTCGGCATGGGCAAACACACCGCCGTGGGATCGTAGGTCGCCGCTATGACAGCCCCGGTCCGCTCCGGCGACCCGATCATCGTCAACGTTCCGCTCGGCGCGCGCGGCTACGACATCGCGATCGGCCGCGACCTGATTGCCGAACTCGGCACGCGCATCGCCGCGCTGCGGCCCGGCGCCGCCGCCGCGATCGTCTCCGACGAGACCGTGGCGGGCCGCTATCTGGCGCAGGCCGAGGCGGCGCTCAACTCCGCCGGCGTGCGCGCGAGCCCGGTGGTGGTGCCGGCCGGGGAGGCATCGAAGAGCTGGCGCGTGCTCGAAGGCGTCTGCGAACAATTGCTCGCCGCCAGGATCGAGCGCGGCGACCTCGTGGTCGCCCTCGGCGGCGGGGTGGTGGGCGATCTTGCCGGCTTTGCGGCCGCGATCGTGCGGCGCGGCCTATCGGTTGTGCAGGTGCCGACCACGCTGCTGGCGCAGGTCGATTCCTCGGTCGGTGGCAAGACCGGCATCAATTCCGCCCACGGCAAGAATCAGATCGGCGCGTTCCACCAGCCGATCCTGGTGATCGCCGACACGGCGCTGCTCGACACGCTGCCCGCGCGGGTGTTCCGCGCCGGCTACGCCGAGGTCGTCAAATACGGATTGATCGGCGACGCGGGATTTTTCGCCTGGCTCGAGGCGAACTGGCGCGACGTCTTGGGCGGCGGCCCCGCCCGCGAGCACGCGATCGCGACGAGCTGCCGGGCCAAGGCGATCACGGTCGCAAACGACGAGCGCGAGACCGGCGAGCGGGCGCTGCTCAACCTCGGCCACACGTTCGGCCACGCGCTCGAAGCCGCGGCCGGCCTCTCCGACCGGCTTCTGCACGGCGAGGCCGTGTCCATCGGCATGGCGCTCGCCTTCGCGTTCTCGGCGCGCCGCGGCCTGGTGGCGCCGGCGGAGGCCGCGCGGGTCGAGCGCCATCTGGCGGCCGCCGGCCTGCCGACCCGGCCGTCCGACATTGCCGGCGAATGGCCGGGCGCCGATGCGCTGATGGCGCTGATGGCGCAGGACAAGAAAGCCCGGCGCGGCAAGCTCACCCTGATCCTGGCGCGCGGGATCGGCGCAAGCTTCGTTGCACCCGACGCCGATCCTGCCGAGGTCCGCGCTTTCCTCACCGAAAAACTCGCCGAGCGATGACCCTCGAGTCCTGGTTCGCCCCGGTCGCCATCCTGCTCTGCCTGCTGCTGTCGGCTTTCTTCGCCGCGAGCGAGACTGCGCTCACCGCATCCTCGCGCGCCGGCATGCTGCGGCTCGAGAAGCACGGCAACAGCCAGGCCGCGATCGTCAACCGCCTGCTGCGCGCGCGCGAGCGGCTGATCGGTGCGCTCCTGCTCGGCAACAACGCCGTCAACATCGCGGCGTCCGCGCTCGCGACCGGCATGCTGCTGGTGTGGTTCGGCGACGTCGGCGTGATCTATGCGACCGTGGCGATGACGGCGGTGGTGGTGGTGTTCTCCGAGGTGCTGCCCAAGACCGTGGCGATCAACTCGCCCGACCGGGTTTCGCTCGCGGTCGCCGAGCCGATCTCCTGGCTGGTGCGCCTGCTCGGTCCGGTGCTGATGGGGATCGAAGCCCTGGTGCGCTGGATTCTTCTTAAAGTCGGCATCCGCGTCGGCGTCGACCAGCCGATCCTCTCCGCCCACGAGCAGCTGCGCGGAACGGTCGATCTGCTGCACCGTTCGGGCGGCGTCGAGAAGCAGGACCGGGACATGCTCGGCGGCCTGCTCGACCTGCCTGAGCTCGAAGTGTCCGACGTCATGATCCACCGCACGGAGATGATCACCCTCAACGCCGACGATCCGCCGGCGGAAATCCTGCGCGCGGTGCTTGCCGCGCCGGTGACGCGGTTGCCGCTGTGGCGCGACAGCCCGGAGAACATCGTCGGCGTCCTGCACGCCAAGGACCTCCTGCGCGCGATCCAGGCGGCCGGCGGCGACGTGGCCAAGGTCGACATCATGGCGACCGCGCTGGCGCCCTGGTTCGTGCCCGACACCACGCCGCTCGGCGAGCAGCTCAAGGCGTTCCGGCGGCGCAAGACGCCGTTCGCGCTCGTGGTCGACGAGTACGGGGAGGTGATGGGCCTCGTCACGCTCGAAGACATCCTCGAGGAGATCGTCGGCGACATCGAGGACGAGCACGACATCGCGGTGCCGGGCGTCACCCCGCAATTGGACGGCTCGGTCAACGTCGACGGCGGCGTGCCGATCCGCGACCTCAACCGGGCGATGGATTGGAGCCTGCCCGACCAGGAGGCGACCACCATTGCGGGGCTGGTGATTCACGAGGCGCGCTCGATCCCGGAGCCGGGCCAGAGCTTCACCTTCCACGGCTTCCGATTCCAGGTCCTGCGGCGAAGCCGTAACCGCATCACCGCGCTGCGGATAACGCCGCTCGGCCGCCGCGGCGCCGCCGCCCGCCACACGTAACGGCTACGAGACCGCGGGTTCCCCCGGCGCGGCGGCGTGGATGGCGAGCGCGTGCACGCCGCCGGCAAGCTCGGCCGAAAGCGCGGCGTTGACCAGGCGATGCCGCTCGAGCCGGCTCTTTCCGGCGAAGGCCTGCGCCACGATATAGACCCTGAAATGACTCTCGCCGCTGGGGCGGTGGCCGGCGTGACCCTCGTGTCGATGGGATTCGTCGACGACCCGCAAGCTGTGCGGACGGAAAGCCTCGGTCAACTTCCGTGTGATGAGGTCATGAACCCGCATGGCCTCGCCTTACCCGGGCTCCCGCGCCGGCGTCAACGGCCGGCCCGGAACGAGTCAAAAGCATTTGTCAAGCTTGCGGCCGGCAGGTTCCGGTCCGCATAATCGGCAGCCATGAAGATCAGTTCGCCCCTGTTCGACCGAATCCGGGTCAAGCCCGGCGAGGACCGCCGGGTGCGCCCCGGCCGGCCGGGCTGCGACTGGCCGGGCTGCGGCGAGTGCGCCACGCACCGCGCCCCCAAGGGCCGGCTGCGCGAGGGCGAATACTGGCGCTTCTGCCTTGAGCACGTGCGCGAATACAATCAGTCGTACAATTTCTTTGCCGGAATGAGCGAGGACGCGGTTGCCCAATATCAGAAGGAGGCCGTTACCGGCCATCGCCCCACCTGGAAGATGGGGGTGAACGGGCGCAATCCGAACGGCGGAACGGCCGGGTTCGGCCCGGACCGCCGCGGCGCCGCCGACCCGTTCGGAGTGTTCCGCGAACTGGGGATGGGGCCATGGCGGCCCGACGGCGAGCGCCCCGCCGCGGAACGGCGGATGGTGCGCAATGCCGAGCGCAAGGCGCTCGATGCCTTGGGCCTTGAAACCGACGCCAGCGCGACCGACATCAAAGCCAAGTTCAAGGTCCTGGTGAAACGCCACCACCCCGACGCCAACGGCGGCGACCGGTCGTGCGAGGACCGTCTGCGCGAGATCATCCAGGCGTACAACTACCTGAAATCCGTGGGTTATTGCTGATCGGGACGCACCCAATTCTCGACCCCCGGGGTTTCTGCTAGTAAGTTTGTGGTGACATCCGATCCGCGCCAGACCGCATGGGCCTCGGACGTTCCGAGGCCACGGAGGACGAATGACTATCGCGACCGAGCCCGTTGCCGGGCTTCCCGACATGAAGGTGTCGATCCGACAGGTGTTCGGCATCGACAGCGATATGGAAGTGCCGGCCTATTCCGAACCGGACGAACACGTGCCGGACGTGGATCCGGACTACCTGTTCGACCGCACCACCACGCTGGCGATCCTGGCGGGGTTCGCCAAGAACCGCCGGGTGATCGTCACCGGCTACCACGGCACCGGCAAGTCGACCCACATCGAGCAGGTCGCGGCGCGGCTCAACTGGCCGTGCGTGCGCGTCAACCTCGACAGCCACATCAGCCGCGTCGATCTGATCGGCAAGGACGCGATCGTCATCCGCGAGGGCATGCAGGTGACCGAATTCCGCGACGGTATGCTGCCGTGGGCGCTTCAGCACAACGTCGCGCTTTGCTTCGACGAATACGACGCGGGCCGGCCCGACGTGATGTTCGTAATCCAGCGCGTGCTGGAGGTCTCCGGCAAGCTCACCCTGCTCGATCAGAACAAGGTGATCCGGCCGCATCCGGCGTTCCGCCTGTTCGCGACCGCCAACACGATCGGGCTCGGCGATACGACCGGCCTCTATCACGGCACCCAGCAGATCAACCAGGGCCAGATGGACCGCTGGTCGATCGTGACCACGCTCAACTACCTACCGCACGACAACGAGGTCGACATCGTGCTGGCCAAGGCGCACACCTACCGGACCGCCGAAGGACGCGACATCGTCAACAAGATGGTCCGCGTCGCCGACCTCACGCGCAACGCCTTCATGAACGGCGACATCTCGACCGTCATGAGCCCGCGCACGGTGATCACCTGGGCGGAGAACGCCGACATTTTCCACGACCTCGCGTTCGGATTCCGCGTCACGTTCCTCAACAAATGCGACGAGCTGGAGCGCCCGATCGTCGCCGAGTTCTATCAGCGCTGCTTCGGCGTGGAGCTCGCCGAATCCGCCGTGAACGTGGCGCTGAGCTGAGGTTGTTGGCTCCGGGCGTGAACCGATGACCTCGAATTTCAAGGGCAAGAGCACGTCGCGCGAGGCGCCGACCGAGCCGTTCAAGCGGTCGGTCGCCGCCTGCCTGCGCGCGATCGCGCGCAAGCCCGAGCTCGAAGTCGGCTACGCGGCCGAGCGTCCCGGCTTTGCCGGCGGCAAGGCGCGGCTGCCCGAGCCGCCGCGCAAGCTCTCCGCCGGCGAGGCGGCGATCGTGCGCGGTCACGCCGATTCGATCGCGCTTAAGCTTGCCTGCCACGATCCCGGCGTGCACCGCCGGCTGGTGCCGGGCGGACAGCAGGCGCGCGCCGTGTTCGACGCGGTCGAGCAGGCGCGCGTCGAGGCAATCGGCGCGCGGCGGATGGAAGGGGTCGCGCGCAATCTTTCCGCCATGCTCGACGACCGCTTCCACCGCGGCAAGTTCAACGACGTGACCGACCGCGCCGACGCGCCGATCGAGGATGCGGTCGCCATGATGGTGCGCGAACGGCTCACCGGACTGGCGCCGCCGCCGGCCGCCAAGCGGCTGGTCGACCTGTGGCGGCCCTGGATCGAGGACCGGGCCGGGCGCAATCTCGATCGGCTCGGCCGGCTGGTCGAGAATCAGCGCCGGTTCGGCGACGCCATCCGCGATCTCCTCGACAGTCTCGACATGGGCGAGGATCGCAGCCGCGACAGCGAGGACGGGGAAGACGACCGCGACGAAGAGGCCAATCCGGACGAGGCGGGCGAGCAGGGCGAGGCGAAGGAATCCGACGACGCCCAGGGCATGTCGCTCGAGGAGGCGGAAATCTCCGCCGACGAGTTGCCCGAAGGGGCGACCGAAGCGGTCGACGCGCCGAGCGCCGACATGCCGGACGACGCCGAGATGGGCGAGGCGGAGACCGCGAACGAGCCGTGGCGCCCGCGCCGCCACGGAATGAACGAGCCGCGCGGGCCCGATTATCGCCCCTTCACCGCGAAGTTCGACGAGATGGTGGCGGCCGAGGACCTGTGCGAGCCGGAGGAGCTCGACCGCCTGCGCAGCTATCTCGACAAGCAGCTCTCGCATCTGCAGGGGGTGGTGGCGCGGCTCGCCAACCGGCTGCAGCGCCGCCTGCTGGCGCAGCAGAGCCGCGCCTGGGAGTTCGATCTCGACGAGGGCCTGCTCGATCCGGCGCGGCTCTCCCGCGTCGTCGTCGATCCGCTGCATCCGCTCTCGTTCAAGCGCGAGAAGGACACCAATTTCCGCGACACCGTGGTGACGCTGCTGCTCGACAATTCCGGTTCGATGCGCGGGCGCCCGATCACGGTCGCGGCCACCTGCGCCGACATCCTGGCGCGCACCCTCGAGCGCTGCGGCGTCAAGGTCGAAATCCTCGGTTTCACCACGCGCGCCTGGAAGGGCGGCCAGTCGCGCGAAGCCTGGCTCGGCGCCGGCAAGCCGCCCAATCCGGGCCGCCTCAACGACCTGCGCCACATCGTCTACAAGGCGGCCGACGCGCCGTGGCGGCGCGCGCGCAAGAACCTCGGCCTGATGATGCGCGAGGGCCTGCTCAAGGAGAACATCGACGGGGAGGCGCTCGACTGGGCGCACAAGCGCCTGCTCGCGCGCACCGAGACCCGCAAGATCCTGATGATGATTTCCGACGGCGCGCCGGTCGACGATTCGACCCTCTCGGTCAATCCGGGCAACTACCTCGAGCGCCACCTGCGCTGGATCATCGAGGACATCGAGAACCGCAGCCCGGTGGAATTGATCGCCATCGGGATCGGCCACGACGTGACGCGGTACTACCGCCGCGCGGTGACGATCGTCGATGCCGAGGAGCTGGGCGGCGCGATGACCGAGAAGCTCGCCGAGCTGTTCGACGAGCACGCGCCCGAGGAAGTGCGCCGACCGGCGCCGCGACGCCACGTGGCGTGAGG
>DASZJC010000241.1:0-17565 GCA_035948495.1 Xanthobacteraceae bacterium
CCTTTGGGTCGACAACCGCTTTTATCAGATGGTGTTCAGCGGCGGGCCCGGCACCGGAACCACGCCCAATGTGGATGCGTTCCTCAACTCGTTCCAAACCGTCAAATAGACAGGGGTCAAAAATCGACGATCGGATTGGGCGCCGATGACCATCATCCGGCCGCGGCCGCAAGGCGCGTTTAGCGCATCGGTGCGGCCACGACCCGCGAGTTGATGCTGCCGGCGGCCGGTCCGGCGGCGATCTGCGCCTGCACGGTGACGGCGGCTGCCAGCATGACCGCCCCGGTCACCAGACCGAAGACAAAGCCGTACAAACCGAGGCTTTTCTTGTCCGCCACCCCATGCCCCCGAACGCAAACATCCCTGCCCGATCGGGTGCGAGGCTAAGATGGTTAAGGCTGTGGCACTATTGTACAATCGTACGCAGGCGATACCGGTAGAGACCGGGTAGCCTATACTTTGGTTTGGCCGCAGGAATTTCACCGGCACGGCAGCGGAATTCAGCGTTGCCTGCGGAATGCGGGGGCGCGTTTGCCGAGCTTCACCGCCATTGCATCGAACGGTCAGGCAAAAACGGAAGGCGCGATCCTTCCCGAGGAGCGCCTGCCGGCCGGCCAGATGGTCATCGTCGGCGTGCAGCACGTGGTCGCCATGTTCGGGGCGACCGTGCTCGCGCCGCTTCTCACCGGATTCGATCCCAATGTGGCGGTGCTGTTCTCGGGCATCGGAACGCTGATCTTCTTCGTCGCGGTCGGCGGACGGGTGCCGAGCTATCTGGGGTCGAGCTTTTCGTTCATCGCCGTCATCATCACGGCCACCGCCTATTCCGGGCATGGTCCCAATGCAAACCTGAGCGTGGCGCTGGGCGGCATCATCGCGGCCGGCGCGCTTTATGCCGCGATCGGGTTCGCGGTAGCGCTCGCCGGCCACGCATGGGTCGAACGGCTGATGCCGCCCGTCGTCACCGGCGCGGTCGTCGCTGCCATCGGGCTCAACCTCGCGCCGATCGCGGTCAAGAGCGCCTCGGGCGGAACGTTCGACACCGCGCTCGCGCTGCTGACGGTGACGGCGGTCGGCGCGACCGCGGTGTTCGCGCCGCGCGCCTGGCGACGGATTTCCATCCTGGTCGGCGGCGGCGCCGCCTATGCCGCCTACTGCATCCTCGCCAACGGCTTCGGCATCGGCGAGCCGATCGACTTCGCACGGATCGGGGCGGCCGCCTGGCTCGGCATGCCGAATTTCTCGCTGCCGGCGTTCGACGCCAGGGCGGTGGCATTGATCGCCCCGGTCGCCATCATTTTGGTCGCGGAAAACCTCGGGCACGTGAAGGCGGTCAGCGTGATGACCGGCCGCAACCTCGATCCTTATCTCGGCCGCGCTTTCATCGGCGACGGTATCGCCACGATCGTCGCCGGCTGCGGCGGGGGCACCGGGGTGACGACCTATGCGGAAAACATCGGGGTGATGGCGGTCACGAAAATCTATTCGAGCAAGGTCTTCGTGATCGCCGCCCTGTTCGCGATCGTGCTCGGCTTCTCACCGAAATTCGGGGCGCTGATTCTGTCGATCCCGCGCCCGGTCATTGGCGGGTTGTCGATTCTTCTGTTCGGATTGATCGCAGCGACTGCGGCACGCATCTGGGTGGAGAACAAGGTCGACTTCTCGAGGGCCGGCAACCTCGTCACCGTCGGGACCAGCCTGGTGCTCGGCGCCGGCAATCTCGCGATCGACCTCGGTGGCTTCACCCTGGGCGGCATCGGCACCGCAACGTTCGGGGCCATTATTCTCAATCAGCTGCTGGGCGTCCGGGCGCGCGACGCCGCCCGGGCGCGGACCGGCACCGCATGGGCCACTCATGCCGAACTGGCGCGCGCCGCACAGCTGACCACCATGGAGGAAGCCGCCGCGTCGATCACGCACGAGATCAAGCAGCCGCTCACCGCTATCATCATGCACGGCAACGCCGGCGCGCGCTGGCTCGCCAACGTGCCGCCGGGGATCGAGGAGGCCATGGCGGCGCTCAAGCACATCGTTGCCGACGGATATCGCGCCACCCAGGTCATCGACAGCATGCGGGCGATGTTCCGCAAGGAGAGCGGGGAAAGGGCCGAACTCGACCTCAACGACATCGTGCGCGACGTGCTTGCGCTTCTGCGCGAGGAACTGGACGCGCAGGGCGTAACGGTCCGACTGGACTTGGCCGAGGAACTTCCGCGCGTCTGGAGCGATCGCATCCAGTTGCAACAGGTCGTGCTCAACCTGGTGACCAATGCGATCGAGGCGATGGGCTCGGTGCGCGACCGCGCGCGCGTGCTGCAAGTGACGACGACGCTCGAAGCGCCGGATCATGTCGTGATGAGCATTTCGGATTCGGGAACCGGAATTGATCCCAAAAACGTCGAGCGGATATTCGATCCCTTCTTTACGACCAAACTGCGCGGCATGGGGATGGGGCTGTCGATCTGCCGATCGCTTGTCGAAACCCACGGCGGCCGGCTGTGGATGTCGCCCGGCGCACCGCACGGGTCGGTATTTCACGTGCGGCTGCCGAATGCGGCCGCGAGCGAGAGCCGGTAAGCGCCAGAGCGGGAGATTTTCTTCGAATCGTCATCCCGCTCTACCTTGTTGCTGGAGCATGATCTTTTCCGAAAACCGGTACGGCTCAAGGTAGCGCGCGAACAGCGGACGGCAGGGCCGAAACCGAGGCCGTTTGCCGCCGCATGCTCCGTCCCAGGGGTTTCCCGCGGTAACAACTTTGTGACTTTATAAACACTAATATCATTGACTCGACTACATAGAGTGTCTATGAACGAGCGGCAGGGGCTCGGGCGGTCAAGCCCGTCGCCGCCGTTCTGCTCCCGCCCTGCCCCTCCCCAGGCGGGAGCGCCGGTGCTTCGGGCCCGTTGAGGCCCGCGGCACCGGCACCCGGCGGGCCGGGATGGCGCCCCGAGCCATGGAGCAGGCATGTCCCGCAGCCTCGATGGAGCCCATCATGCCCTGATCACGCGCCTCGCCGCCCTGCGCGTACCGCGCATCGTCGGCGAGCCCGATGGCGCCGATATCAGGAATTTGGCCGATCACATGATCGAGGTTGCGGACGGGGTCGACGCCTATATGGAGGCGATCGGCCGCGAACTGGCCGCCAACGCGCCGTGCGCCGTCGACACGGACCTGTTCGCCCGTCCGCTGTTTGCGGCGCTCGACGGCAATGCCCTGTTCGAAGCGCACCGGGTCGCCGACCGCATCGATGCCGATCAGCGCGACGCCGCGCCGGCCATGCGCGCACGGGCGTGACGCCGCCGCATCCTCGCGGCGGTGACGAGCGATTGGCTGCTCGGCCTTAGCCGGCGACCGCCTCCCCCATCCCGCCGGCATCCGGCGCCAAGGTGACGCCGTCCGATTCTCCGTCGTTCGCAACAAGTTCGGCCAGCGCCAGATCCGACAGGCGGTCGGGATCATGTTCCCCCAACCGAAAGTGATCGACGATGAAGAGCGCTACGTCGCGGCGTATCTCGTCGGTGCGATCAACGGTGTCGGGAAGACGCTCCAGTACCTGGTCGAACGCCGCCGCCATCAGCCGGACTGATTGGGAGGTCTCGGGTCGTGCTTCGGAGGACGCCATGACTTGCCTCCAGATCCTTGCATCGGGTTAAGGCAAAAGCTGACCTTTCCGGTATGGCATGGTGATGGCCGGAATCAGCCAAGGATGAGGCCGCACGCCGGGGCCCCTTGCTAACGCTTCATTAACCATACTGGTCCCAGCATTGACCACACTGGTCCCAGCCTCGTACGCAGCGAAGCGGAGAACGGGTCCATGAACGTGATCACGCTTGCTTCTCGCAAAGGCGGCGCCGGCAAGAGCACATTGACGGCGCATCTTGCCGCCTTCGCCCAGCGCCAAGGACACCGCTGCCTGTTGGTCGACGCCGACCCGCAGGGCTCGCTCGCCCTGTGGCATTCTCGGCGGGCCGATGGCCAACCGGCGCTGCAGACCGCCGAACGCGGCATCGATCGCGCGGTCGCACAGGCGATGGTGGACGGCTACGGCTGGGTGTTCATCGATACCTCGCCGACCATGTGGGTCGTGGTGCAGGAGGCGATCCGCGCCGCCACTCTGGTCCTCATCCCGGCGCGGCCCGGATTCTTCGACCTCGCCGCCGTGCGTGAGACCGTGGCGGTTGCGCGCAAATACAGCAAGCCTTACGCGGTGGTGATCAATGCTGCGCCGGTCAAGCGCGACGACAAGGAGTCTCCGGCGGTTGCATTGTCGCGCGCCGAACTCGACCGGCTCGCGATCCCGCTGTGGTCGGGCCAGATCAGTCAGCGTGCCGCCTATCTGACGGCGCTTGCGGCAGGCGCAAGCGCCGGCGAGCTTTCTCCCGATTCGGCGGCGAGGAACGAGATCGTGCGGTTATGGTCCGCGGTCGAACGTTCGGTCGCTGCAATCCACGGCGCGCACGCCGCCGCGAGCCCGATGCACGATCAGGCCGCTTGATCGGATCGGCTCGTCTGTCTCGATCGACCGGTTATTTCCAGCCCGCCTCGCGGTCGCACGCGGCGCGTTCTTTCGGATGGGCCTTTTCCCACTCGGTAATGGACTTCGTCTCGTTGTTTTCCATCTTCTCGTTCATGCACATGCAATACTTGCGGACAACGTCTTCCTTCGCGCCGCCTTTATTGTCGACTATGCACTGATTTATCCATTTCACGTCATCTGCGCTCAGTTGAGCAAGGGCGGCTTGGGTCGCCAGAGCGGAGCCGGCGACGAGCATGACGACGCTTGCAATTTTCATGTTGCCTTACCTAGTTGCAGCTCCGACCGATCCCGATTGATGGTCGGTTCGAACCCAGACTGTCATGCGCGTGCTTGGCCTGCAAGCGGCGAGCCGGATTGCTTTCAAGGCGTATCGAGATAGGGCTCGAACGCGTCGACCGAGACCTTGATGGTCGGGTCGGCATCGCCGCCCCACAGCTCGCGGGCTTCGAACGCGACGGTATAGAGCCACTGCGGGTTCTCGCCCTGTCCGATCGCCGCGGTGTCGGGGAAGACATGGCAGCCGTGCACCAATTCGACCGTGCCGATGCGGCCGCGCACGTAGCGCGGCAGGCGCGTGTGAGTCGCCGGATGGATGTTTTTGGCGCGCACGCGGTCGCCCGGCTTGAACCGGGCGGGCGTTGGCGCCGCGCGGCCGAACGAGCCGCGCGTCAGCGAGGCCGCAACCTGGTCGGACGTCAGCTTGCGCTCGAGCGGCTTCGCCGCGCGGCGCGCGTGGCCGGCCGCGATCTCGTCCGCATCGGCCAAGCCCTGTTTGAGCAGATTCCGCTCCAGCCCCAGCGCCCAACGCTTGTAATAGGACACGGCGAGGTAGACGTCGGGCGGCAACATTTCCTGGGCGGCGCGAGACATGTCGATATTCCACGCCCTCGCATAGCCCATGGCTCGCTGCATGGCGAGCACGCGGCCCTCCCACTTCTGATGAAAGGGCGGCTCGTTGGTCTCGGCTTCGACCTTGCCGAATCCGTCCATGCCGCCCATGTCGTGGATGCCGTCGGTCACGCACTCTCCGGACGTTTAGGAAAACCGGTGCCGATCATCGAATCGCGGGTGACGAGGGCAGCGAGTTCGTCGTCGCCGAGGCCGGCGGTGCCGGGCGGCCGCGTCGGCAGGACCAGATACCGCGTTTCGGCGGTCGAATCCCACACGCGGATCTCGGTCGTTTGCGGCAGGGTGACGCCGAAATCGCGCAGCACGCCGCGCGGATGCTTGACCGCGCGGGAGCGGTAGGGCGCGGACTTGTACCAGATCGGCGGCAGACCGAGCATCTCCCATGGATAGCAGGAGCACAGGGTGCACACGACCATGTTGTGCACCCGGTCCGTGTTCTCGACCACCACGAGATGGTCGCCGACGCGGCTCTCGTAGCCGAGCGAACGGACAGCCGCCGTGCCGTCGACGAGGAGCCGGCCTTTGAACTCCGCATCCGTCCACGCCCTGGCGACGACGCGGGCGCCGCTCTGCGGACCGATGCGGGTCTCGTAGGCCTCGACGATCAGGTCGAGGGCGGCAGGATCGATATAGCCCTTCTCCGTCAGGACCGTCTCGAGGGCGCGGACCCGCAGTTGCATCTCAGACAGCTCGGACCCGTGGTCGTGATCGTGCGTGCTCATGGGTCGAATATACGCGGCCGCCACCCGGCAATCCACCAGGTCCTACCGCTGGTGTCCCGGGAGGTCCGGAACAATGGCAGGCGCTTCGGCAATTCGGACTTCGACCCGCACCGGCGTCAGCTCGGAAACACGCTCGTCGATTTGACTCCAGTCGGGTGCCATCTGCAAATGCTGCTCCGTCGTAAACTCCATCACACCCTCGCCAAGCCGTCGAAATCGGGATAACCCTCATTCTTGCAATATGCCACGCGCGAAGCCCGGGTGGACGCGCGAAAAAGGACAAGACGTGAGCGAAGAGAAGGTAACGATTGCGTCGGCGGGACTGCGACTGTCCGGCGTGCTTCGCGTCCCGGATGGCTTGCAGTCGCGCGAGCGGCGGCCGGCGTTCCTCGTGCTGCACGGCTTCGGCAGCAACAAAAATTCACACAACGTGCTGGCGCCGTGCGAGGTGCTCGATAAGCTCGGGTACGTCACCTTGCGCTTCGACATGCGCGGCTGCGGAGAGAGCGAGGGCGAGCACGGCCGCGTCATCTGCCTCGACCAGGTGGAGGACACGCGCAATGCGCTCACGTTCCTGGCTCGGCACCCGGCGGTCGCCCCCGACCGCATCGGCGTAATCGGCAGCAGCTTCGGCGGCGCGGTGGCGGTCTACGCGGGCGGCATCGACCAACGCATCGCCGCGGTGATATCCAACGGAGGCTGGGGCAACGGCGAGCGCAAGTTCCGCGGCCAGCACTCGACGCCGGAGGCGTGGGCGCGATTCACCGCCATGCTGGCGGAAGGCCGCGCGCATCGCGAACGCACCGGGCGCTCGCTGATGGTGCCGCGCTACGACATCGTGCCGATCCCGGCGCAGCTGCGCGACAATCTCGCCCCGCGCTCGGTGCAGATGTTTCCGGCCGAGACGGCGCAGAGCATGTTCGATTTTCGCGCCGACGACGTGGTCGGGCAGATCGCGCCGCGACCTCTCCTGCTCGTGCACAGCGCCGACGATTCGGTCACACCGACGGAGCAGTCGATCGAGATGTTCAAGCGCGCCTGCCAGCCGGCCGAGTTGCATTTGTTCAGCGACGTCGATCATTTCATGTTTGCGGAAGATAACAGCCGGGTCTGGGGCGTCGTACGCGATTGGCTGCGGGCCTATTTTCCGGCGAGCGGCACGGCGGAGAGCGACGTCGGCGCCCTCAAGTCCACCGCCTGAAGGAACTTGCGTGAGCGGCACCGGGATTTTCGTGCGCCATTGCGATCTCGCGCGTTTCATCGTCGCGGCGTTCGCCGCCAAGGGGATGGCACCGGACGACGCGGCCGCGGTTGCCGACGCGCTGGTGTGGGCCAACCTGCGCGGCGGCGACAGCCACGGCGTCGTTCGCCTTCCGCGCTACATCGAGTTGATCGCCGCGGGCGACATGGACCCGGCCGCGCGGCCGGTTTTTGCGCTCGATTCTCCGGTGCGTTTCGTGCTTGACGGGCAACGCTGCGCGGGCCCGGTCGCCATGCTGCAGGCGGTCGCCGCGGCGAGCGAACGCGCCAAGGCCAGCGGCCTGTGCGTCGGGCTCGTCCGTCACACGACGCACACCGGCGCGATCGGACGATACGCCCAATGGATCGCCGAGCGCGGCTGCATCGCCGTGATCGCGGTCGCCGGCGTTCCGCTCATGGCCTACCACGGCGCACGCGTGCGCAGCGTCTCGACCAGCCCGCTGGCCATCGGCATTCCGAGCGGCCGCGAGCCGGTCATCCTCGACATGGCCACGAGCGTTGCGGCGCTCGGCCGGCTCGTGCAGGCGCGCGCCGCCGGCGACCCGATTCCGGACGGCTGGGCGCTCGCCGAAGACGGCACCCCCACGACCGATCCCAAGAAGGCCGCGATCCCGTTGCCGTTGGGCGGCCCCAAGGGGGCCGGCCTGTCGTTGATGTTCGAGTTTCTCGCCGGGCTGTTGAGCGGCGCCCCCGTGCTCGCGCCGGCATTGGGCCCCGAGCGCCGCGTGCGGCACACGCAGAATGCCTTCGTCCTGGCGCTCGACGTCGCCGGCTTTCGCGCCCCGACCGAGTTCAAAGCCGATGCGGACGAGCTGATCGACATCATCAAGCGCCTACCGGCGCGCGACGGGTTCGACGAAATCCTGCTGCCGGGCGAACGCGGTCGAGGCGTGGAGGCCCTCCGGCGCACGACCGGGATCCCGGTTGCGCCCTCCACCTGGGAGGCCCTCGGCCGCTTGGCCAAGACCTTGTCGATCAAGCTGCCGAGAACCGTTGCCGCGAAGAGACACGGTGCTGGATCCGGCGAAACACCTCAATAGATTGCCGAGAACACGTATAAGATGGAACGTGGGCTGCCCTCAGGGAGACATGATTGCGTGCTTCGGCATGACCGAGGCACCGTCCCCGCGCGGCCGGAAGGATCGACCAAGGTGGCGCTGTTTGCTCTTGCCCGCGCTCCTGCAGGTCTCGGCGTAGTCGTCGCGGCATTTGCTTCGATCGCCCTGCCGGGCGCACCGGCGTGGGCGCAGGGCAAGGTCGAAGCGAGTTACCGCGCCACGCTCGCCGGCATTCCGATCGGCACCGGCAGTTGGATTGTCGATATCGGGTCCAAACAATACGCGGCGGCGGCGAGCGGCCGCGCCAGTGGTCTCGTGCGCGTGATCGTGAGCGGCGAGGGGTCGAGCACGGTGCGCGGCGCGGTCAAGCAGGGCCGTCTGGTCCCGTCGAGCTTCGCCGCCAACATTCGTTCGCACGAAAGCTACGACGTGCGGATGGAAATGAGCGGCGGCAACGTGAAGGCGTTGACGAACGAACCGCCGCTCGTCGAGAGCCCGGACCGTTTACCGCTCACCGAGGGCCATCGCCGCGGTGTGGTCGACCCCATGACCGCGATGATGATCACCGTGCCGGGCACCGGCGAGGTGATCAGCAGTGAAGCTTGTCAGAGCAAGCTACCGATTTTCGACGGTCGGCAGCGGTTCGACCTCGCCTTGTCTTTCAAACGTGTAGACGGCGTCGAATCGGAGAAAGGCTATCGGGGCCCTGCCGTCGTCTGCAGCGCGTCCTATGTGCCGATCGCGGGTCACCGCCCCGGCCGCTTCGTCATTCGCTATCTGCAGGAAACGCGCGATATCGAGATTTGGCTGGTGCCGATCGCCGGCACGCGCGTGCTGATCCCGTACCGTGTGTCGATCCCGACCCTGCTCGGCAACGCCATGCTCCAGGCCACGCAATTCGATACCGAAGCGCAAGCGCCGCCCACGCGAGCTGCAAACCCGGCCGGCCGGCCGCCGCGCGGTTCATGACAATGTAACATCGCAGACGTTTGACCGCGCGTCCTCCGGACGCGTGAACCGCGCGATTCAACCTGAATAGGCTCGGAATCGAGCATCTGACATTTCCACTGTTTATGAGACATTTCAACGACAAGTCGCCGGCCTGCCATTGTTACCACCCGGATCAACACATAGTCTGCCCAAGGGCTGCCCGATACCACCGGTCGGCAAGCGCGAATGTGCGGCGTCGAACGCACGAGGCAAGGCCATTGCCAAAAATGAAAAGCAAGTCGCGAACCAAAGCTCCCGACGCCCGCGATATGGAAGTCGGCCGACGCATCCGTGCGCAACGGCTGGTGCGCGGCTTGTCGCAGACCGACCTCGGCCGCAGCCTCGGAATCACTTTTCAGCAGGTGCAGAAATACGAAAAGGGCGCCAATCGGGTCGGGGCCGGGCGCCTGACGCGCATTGCCGAGGTACTCAGTGTGCCCGTCGCGTTCTTCTTCGGCGACCACGGCGGCACCGGCAAGGGCAGTGACGCAAGCGAGGCGCTAGGCTTCCTCGAAACCGCGGGAGCGGTACGCTTGGTCAAGGCCTATGCGCAGATCGACGACACCGACGTGCGCCGCGCATTGGTCGATCTCGCCGAGTCGATTGCGGCCGGCAAAATGTAGCGCCCCGGGCACCGACGCACCGAAAGCCGCGCCTGAGCCCCCGCCAGTCAGATTTGGCCGAGCGCCGCGCTTAGACGCTGCCAAACTGGTTCCGGGCCCGGAAGCCCGAACCGCAGCCACGTCGGCGCGCGGGCGAACCGACGCACCACGATACCGGCGCAGCCGAAATGCTCGAACAGGAAGGCTGCTCTATTCGTGCGCACCAGCCGATAAAGCGACGTGCCGCCGACAACATCGACCCCTGCACCGAGAAGCAGCCCGTCGAGCCGTCGCGACGCCGACGTAAGAGTCCGTCGCGTCGCCTCGATCCATGGCGCGTCGGCAAGCGCCAGGGTGCCAATCGCAATCGCTGGCCCGGCGACCGGCCATGGTCCGAGCTGCGCGCGCAGCCGCGCGGCCTGCGCCGGCGCGGCAAGCGCGAATCCAAGCCGCAGCCCGCCGAGGCCGAAGAATTTTCCGAACGAGCGCAGCACCACGAGGCCGTCCCCGACGGCGCCGGCGAGGCTTGCGCCCGCTGGGCCCACGTCCATGAAGGCTTCATCGACCACGAGGAGGCCGCCCCTCGCCGCGAGCGTCTCGGACAGCGAGCGCAGCGCATCCGCCGCGACCACCCGCCCGTCCGGGTTGTTGGGATTCACCACCACCGCAAGGTCGGCCTCCGCAAGCCGCGCCAGCTCGGTCGTCTCCACCACCGCGTGGCCGGCGAGCGCGGCCGCGCGCGCATGCTCGGAATAGGTCGGTGCCAGCACGGCCGCGCGTCCCGCCGGCACCAGGGCGGCGAGCAGCGGCAGCAACATTTGCGCGCCCGGGGCGGCGACCACGTGCGCGACCGATGGCGCGCCGTAGGCCTCGGCAGCCACCATGCCAAGCCGGTCCAGGGCCGCCGGCTCGGGCAGGCGCGCAAACACGTCCGGCGACAAGGACGGCAGCGGATAGGGTATGGGATTGATTCCGGTCGAGAGGTCGACGAGAGGTTCGGGCGCGCCGGGGAACATCAGGCGGGCGGCGGTAAGATCGCCGCCATGGTGATGCGGGGCAGTCGCCCAGGCGCCGGGGTCCGCTGCCATGGCCGTCACATCCACCCTGCTTGCGCTCGTCATCGAAGCCGCCCTCGGCTATCCGCCGCCGCTGTTGCGCGCGATCGGTCATCCGGTGACGTGGATCGGGGCCATCATCGGTGCGCTCGAGCGCCGGTTCAACCGTTCGGCCGCCTCGCCCGCGGCCCGCCGGGCGGCCGGACTGGCGGGGCTCGCGACGGTCACGGGCCTCGTCGGTGCCGTTGCTTTCGCCATTGAGCGCACGCTCCTCCCCTTGCCCTTCGGCATGCTCGGGGTTGCGCTGTTGGCGAGCACGCTGATCGCCCAGCGCAGTCTGCACGATCACGTCGCGCGCGTCGCTTGCGCCCTGGAGCAGAACGGGCTCGGCGGCGGTCGCGCGGCGGTGGCCCATATCGTTGGCCGCGACCCGGACGCGCTCGACGAGGCCGGCGTGGCGCGCGCCGCCATCGAGAGCTTGGCGGAGAATTTTTCCGACGGTGTCGTCGCGCCGGTCTTCTGGCTCGCGCTCGGCGGCCTGGCCGCCGGCGCCGCCTACAAGGCTGTGAACACGGCCGACAGCATGGTCGGCCATCGGACCGACCGGTTTGCGGCGTTCGGGTGGGCGGCGGCGCGGCTCGACGACCTCGTCAATCTGCCCGCATCGCGCCTGACGGCTTTGCTGCTGATTGCCGCCGCGGGAACGACGCCGGGCGCCTCGGCGGTAGAAAGCCTGCGCACCGTGCGCCGCGACGCGCGCCGGCATCGCTCCCCCAATGCCGGCTATCCGGAAGCAGCCATGGCAGGTGCGCTTGGCCTCGCGTTGGCCGGGCCGCGCATCTACGGCGGCATCCAAATCGACGATGCCCTCATGGGCGACGGGCGCCGCGAAGCGACTGCCGCCGACATCCGGGCCGCGCTCGCTCTCTACCGCCGCGCCGACGCGCTGCTGATCGCGCTCGTAGCGCTCCTAGCCATTGCTCTTATCGCGACAGGCTGAGCAAAAGGTCGAGATCCACATGGGCGGCGACGTGGGCTGCCAGACGATCGAGCGTCGTCTCGATGAGTTCCTCATAAGCGATCGCAGCCGTCCCCGCGCCGAGACGCGCGAGCCAAGCGGAGCGCTGGGCGTCGTCGGCAAACAGGCCGTGGATATAAGTGCCGAGGACCCGGCCGTCCGGCGACCTGGCGCCTTCGCCCGCGCCGTCGGCGAGGCGCGCGAAGGGACGCGCGCGGCCCGGACCCTCGGTGACGCCCAGGTGCATCTCATAGCCCTTGAACGGCGCGCCGTCCGCGGTCGTGCCGAACGCCGGCGCGAGCCGCTTGTCTCCGGCGAGCACGGTATCCACGTCGAGCAGTCCGAGACCATGAACCGTGCCGGGGGCGCCTTCGGTGCCGTCGGGGTCGGCGATGGTACGGCCGAGCATTTGGTAACCCCCGCACAACCCGAGCACCAGCCCGCCGCGACGCACGTGCGCGCGAATGTCTACGTCGAAGCCCGCCTCTCGCAGCGCCCGGAGATCTGCGATCGTCGCCTTGGAGCCGGGAAGAACCACGAGGTCGGCGTCACCCGGCAGGGCTGCATCCAATTTCACCCGCACAAGCTCGACTGCGGGCTCGGCCGCGAGCGGGTCGAGATCGTCGAAATTGGCGATGCGCGGCAGGATCGGAACCGCGATCCTGATCTTGGCGTCGCGGCGCCGCCACGCCGGCCGGTCGAGTGCCAGCGCATCCTCGGCCGGCAGCAGATGCGCATCCGGAAAGAACGGCACCAGCCCGAGCGCCGGCCAGCCGGTCGCGCCTGCGATCGCTTCGAGGCCCGCATCAAACAAACGGGGATCGCCACGAAACTTGTTGACGATGAAGCCGACGATCAGCGCGGCATCCCGCGCGTCGAGCACGGCTTTGGTCCCCACGATGCTCGCAACGACCCCGCCGCGCTCGATGTCTCCGACCAGAACGACCGGCACCTCGGCCGCACGGGCAAAACCCATATTCGCGATGTCGTTGCGCCGCAGGTTGACCTCGGAGGCACTGCCGGCGCCCTCGACCAGCACCAGGTCGGCATCGCGCCTGATCGCGGCAAAGCTCTCCAGCACGTGCGGCAGCAGCGCGGGCTTGATCTCCTGATAGGCGGCAGCAGGCGCGCTGCCCATGACCTTGCCGCAAACCACGATCTGGGCGCCGATCTCGCTCTGCGGCTTGAGCAACACGGGGTTCATGTGGACGCTCGGCGCAATGCGCGCGGCGCGCGCCTGCAGCGCCTGGGCGCGGCCGATTTCGCCGCCTTCGACCGTCACCGCGGCGTTGTTCGACATGTTCTGCGGCTTGAACGGCCGCACGCGCAGCCCGCGGTCGGCAAA
This sequence comes from Xanthobacteraceae bacterium, assembly GCA_035948495.1. Taxonomy (GTDB): domain Bacteria; phylum Pseudomonadota; class Alphaproteobacteria; order Rhizobiales; family Xanthobacteraceae; genus AP-16. The sequence goes on from DASZJC010000241.1 coordinate 13,497, forward strand.
CGCACGCGCAAGACCGGCGACCAAGAGCGACTTGCCGACGTCGGAGCCGGTACCCTGCACCATCAGCGAGCGTGCGGCCATCAGCAGTCCCTCAGAATGCCGCGGCCATGCTGTCAGAATTCGACGCCGGGCTGCGCTTTCACGCCGGCGCTGAAGTGATGCTTGACGAGGCCCATCTCGGTGACGAGGTCGGCCGCTTCGATGAGTTCCGGTTTGGCGTTGCGCCCGGTGACTACGACATGCAGCCCGGCGCGCCGGCCGCGGAGCGTGGCTATGACGTTGTCGAGGTCGAGATACTCATAGCGCAGTGCGATGTTGAGCTCGTCGAGAACGACGAGGCCGAACGTCTCGTCATTCATCAACTCGACCGCCTTGCGCCAGGCGCGCTCGGCGGCGGCAATGTCGCGAGCGAGGTCCTGCGTCTCCCAGGTGAAGCCTTCGCCCATGGTGTGCCACGAGACCCGATCGCCGAACGCCGCGAATGCGTCGCGCTCGCCCGTGTGCCATCCGCCCTTGATGAACTGAACCACGCCGACCCGGTGGCCGCGACCGAGCATGCGCAACGCGAGGCCGAACGCCGCCGTCGACTTGCCTTTCCCGGTCCCGGTATGGACGATCAAGAGGCCTTTTTCGATCTTTTTTCCGGCGACTTCCGCATCCTGCACGGCTTTGCGCTTCGCCATCTTGGCGCGGTGCCGCTCGGCCGTTTGGTCGTCGACTGCCTTGGCCATCACTTCACCTTCACCGGAATGCCGGCGACGAGCAGAACGACGCGATCCGCGGCCGCCGCCAGCCGCTGATTCAGCCGGCCGGCCGTGTCGCGGAAGCGTCTCGCCAGGGCATTGTCCGGCACGATGCCGAGCCCGACTTCGTTGGCGACCAGCACCGTGTGGCCCTCGCGTCCGACAAGCGCGCCTTCGAACCGCGCGATTTCAGCGTCGACGTCGGCGCCTGCAAGCATCGCGTTGGTGAGCCACAGGGTCAGACAATCGACCAGCACCGCTGCACCCGCCGGCGCGGCTGCAAGCGCGGCGGCAAGGTCGCGCGGCGCTTCGATCGTCTGCCAGTCGGCGCCCCGGCGCGCGCGGTGCTCCGCGATGCGGGCCGCCATCTCGTTGTCGCGCGGCTCGCCGGTGGCAATGTAGAGCCACGGGGGCGGCAACGCCGTCACCAGCGCCTCGGCATGCCGGCTCTTGCCCGATCGCGCGCCACCCAGCACGAGTGCGAAATGTCGCGCCTCACGCGTCTCATCAATCGGCATCGAACCGACTATAGCCTGCGGCGGGTCGCCGGCAAGGCGCCCGCGATAATGCATGCCTCACGGCGCACCCTCGCAGCGTCGCTGCGGCGGCGAGAGTCGTGCCGCTCACGCAGGCGAACGGGTTTCACCTGCGCCCGAGTTCGGCGCCAATTCCATGCGGCTGGTCGAGGGTGGTCAGTGCCTGAAGCGGCCGCGACCCCTGAGTGCCCGATCGAGACATTCGATGAGCGTCTCGTCGTCGAACGGCTTACTGAGGAAACCGATCGCGCCGGCTTCCCGCACTCGCGCCTCGATTCTTTCCTCCGGGAAAGCCGTGATGAAGATGATGGGTATCGCGTTGCCGCGCGAGATCAAATGGCTTTGCAGCTCGACCCCGCTCAGGCCCGGCATTTGCACATCTGTGATCAAACACAGCGTTCTTGCCAATTGATCCGATTGCAGGAAATCCTCGGCCGATGAAAATGTGGCGGCGTCGAAACCAAGAGAACGCACGAGTCCGAACATTGCCTCGCGCACGGAGGCATCATCATCGACGATGGATATCACGGTTCTGCCCCACGGTTCTTGTTATGACTGATTCTCCTGGTTAGACAATGCGGCGGAAATACGCCACCGTACATTTGTAAAGCTTCTATACCGAGAAGCCGTAGGCATATTATACTTAGGTTCAGTGACCGTACGACACCCACAATATTCCTATTGCGTCAGCATCACGTTTGCGGCCGACGAAAAGCACCCATGCAATAAACGGGCTACGGCCTTTCTCGGCGAATACCGAGCATGTCGGCCATTCTCACAAGGTCGGCCAGGGATTTCGCGCCCATCTTGCGCATGACGTTGCCGCGATGAACCTTGACGGTGATCTCGCTGACGCCGAGATCGGCCGCGATCTGCTTGTTCATCAGGCCGGCCGTGACGAACGCCATCACCTCCTGCTCGCGCGCGGTCAGCGCCTCGAAGCGCCCGCGCAGCTCGCTGACGATCGTTTCGCCTGCGCGTCGCGTGCGGTCGCGCTCGAGGCCGAGCCGCACTGCGTCGAGCAGATCCTGCTCGCGAAACGGCTTGGTGAGGAACTCGACCGCCCCGGCCTTCATGGCCTTGACCGTCATCGGGATGTCGCCGTGCCCGGTAATGAAGACGATCGGAATGCGAATATTCGCCTTGGCCAACTCGGTCTGAAAGTCGAGCCCGCTCACGCCCGGGAGCCGCACGTCGAGCACCAGGCAGCTCGCCGCTTCCGATCGGCCGAACTTCAGGAAATCGGCGGCCGAATCGAAGACTTCGACCTTGAGGCCGATCGAGCGGAAAAGGCTGCTGAGCGAGTTGCGCATGGACGCGTCGTCGTCGATGACGAAGACGACCTCCTGCGCGTGGTGCCCCTCCTGCATCGTGCGTCCGGATTTTTCGGTCGGAAAAAGACCGTCGGGTGCGGGGTCGGCGATGACGATCGCATCGCGGACAGCGGCGATGTTATCATTGCGGCGCAGCAACCGCCACCGCGCTACAGCCCGTTCTCGACCGGCAGAGCTGCCGCCGGCTTGCTCACGCGGGCAGGGTGCCCCCTTCAAGTCGCAAGGTGGCGCCGCTGCGGCCGGCAAGGCCGACCGGCAGCCGCGCCTCGTTCCGGACCCTTGATAGGGCTCTGGCGAGCCCCGCAGCTGGCGACCGCGGCGTTGTGCCGTAGCTGAAGCACGATCGCTTAGCGCGAGTTCCTCGTCATGCCGGCGATCGCCCAGCCTGCCCAGATTCGCAGCACGGCCCCCTGATCTGGCATTCCTGGACTTGGTCAGGGCGCGGTTCGAGGCGGGCGCTCGCAGGGACCCTGGCAGACGCTGGCGGGACCGCCGCGGAACATCGGCAGGGAGGGTGCGGTCATACCGCGCCTGAATGCAATTCCACCGGTTCGCGACCGGAATCCCCACGCCAACCGTGGACCTAAACCTAAGTATCGGTTTTCGATCTCTAATGGTGCCGGACTCTTCCCTACGTACAATAGAGAACTCGTTCAACTTCGTTAATTTTTGCTCCCAACCACTAAAGAAAATGCAGGGAGCGTACATGTTCAGGCTAGTGGCCATCGTCATGGCCGCGCTGATTGTCGCAGGTGCCGCAACCCTCTTCCTCGTGGCGACGCCCGAGGTCGAGGCGAGTGCACCCAAGGCGGCGGTCAAAGGCGACCGGCTCGACATTCGGCCGGTCCGGTTCGGCCCGATCCGCGGCGCGTGCATGCAGCGGGCTTGGCCTGTCTACGAGTCAGAGTGTCGGCTCAACCACGTGGTCGTATTGCCCGGGGGGTCGGGCGCGCGCGCGTGAAAATCCGAGGGAACATTTGAACCGTTTTGGCCGTTTCAGCGACCAATGGGCAAATAACAGGGGGACGTGATGACCAAGTTGACCGAGGCCGTGGGCCGCACGGCGTTCGCGGTTGCCGCCGCTGGAACGCTGTGGAGCACGGCGGCGTTTGGCGACCCGCTGGCGCTGTTCGAGCCGCTTTTCCATCCCACCACCGCGTTCGACGAGGCGATGCGCGACCGGAGCCCGGGCGCCGCCGATCCGGTGCTGCACAACCCGCCTATGCGCGACGACGCCGCCACCGCAGAGATGCCGGGGAACCTGCGCCGGCAGGTGGTCGCCTATCCGATCAGCGAGGCGCCCGGCACCATCGTCATCGACACCCCGCACACCTACCTCTACCTCGTGCTCGGCGGCGGCAAGGCCATGCGCTACGGCATCGGCGTCGGCCGCGAAGGCTTCACCTGGTCGGGCGTGCAGACCATCTCGCGCAAGCAGGAATGGCCGGACTGGATC
>DASZJC010000242.1:0-3904 GCA_035948495.1 Xanthobacteraceae bacterium
TGCGCGCGCTCGACGAGACCACGCTCGAGGTCGGCACCGGCGACTTCGTCGCGCTGGTCGGCCCCAGCGGCTGCGGCAAGTCGACCATCCTCAAGCTCGTCGGCGGACTCTTTCCCGCCTCGACCGGCTACGTCGGCATCGCCGGACGCGAGGTCGGGGCCGAGCCGGTGCGCATCGGCATGGCGTTCCAGAACCCGACCCTGCTGCCGTGGCTCACCATCCGCGACAACGTCATGCTGCCGCTCAAGATCGTGCCGCCGTTCCGCGCCGAGTTCCGCGCCAAGCGGCGCGGCGAGTTCCGCGACCGGGTCGAGGCGCTGCTCGCCCAGGTCGGGCTCGCCGGCTTCGGCGACAAGCATCCGTGGCAACTCTCCGGCGGCATGCTGCAGCGCGCGTCGCTCTGCCGTGCGCTGGTGCACGAGCCGCAGCTGCTGTTGCTCGACGAGCCGTTCGGCGCGCTCGACCAGTTCACCCGCGAGGAACTGTGGTCGATCCTGCAGGACCTGTGGATCGCGCGGCGGCCGACCGTGCTGCTCGTCACCCACGACCTGCGCGAGGCCGGCTATCTCGCCAACCGCATCTGCGTGATGCGTGCGCGGCCCGGCCGCATCATCGACGACAGCGCCGTCGGCTTCGCGCGCCCGCGCACCATGGCGATGATCTACGACCCGGCGTTCGTGGCGCTGACCCAGCGCCTGCGCGAGCTGATCGTCGAGGCGCGCGGCGCCGGCAAGCCCGCGGAGGCAGCGCCATGAACCCGGTCCTGCGCCGCAAGTTCACCTCGGCCGCCCTGATCGTCGGCCTGTTCGTGCTGTGGGAATTCCTGTGCGCGGCGTTCGCGGTGAGCGACGTGGTGCTGCCGCGGCCGAGCCAGATCGTCACCACGCTCGTGCTGCGGTTTCCCGCGCTGTGGCCGCACACCCTGCAGACACTCTACACGACGCTGGTCGGCTTCGCGCTCGGCGTCGCCATCGGCATCCTGATCGGCATCGGCATCGGCTGGTCGAAGCTCGCCTACGACGTGGCCTATCCGCTGCTGGTCGGATTCTCCTCGATCCCCAAGGTCGCGGTGGTCCCGATCTTCGTCCTCTACTTCGGCGCCGGCACCATCCCGTCGGTGCTGACCGCCATGATCATGAGCATCTTTCCGGTGGTGGTGAACGTGGCGACCGGGCTTGCCACCACCGAGCCCGAGCTCGAGGACGTGATGAAGACCCTGCGGGCGACGCGGTTCGATACCTTGTGGAACGTCGGGCTGCCGCGCGCGATGCCGTATTTCTTCGCCTCGCTCAAGGTCGCGGTGACGCTCGCCTTCGTCGGCTCGGTGATTTCCGAGACGGTCGCCTCCAACCGCGGCATCGGCAACATGATGATGATCGCGAGCGCCGCGTTCGACGTGCCGCTGGTCTATGCGGGCCTGCTCATCCTCGCCGTGCTCGGCGTCGCCCTCTACGGCATTTTCTCGCTGGTCGAGGCGCGGGTGACCGGGTGGGCGCACCGCCGCACCGACTTCGCCATGACGTGATGCCGGCACCCGCTCACCCCCACAGGAGTGCTCGATGAGATTTTCGTTGCGTCGTGCCGCCGCGCTGGCGGCTCTCGGCCTGGCGCTGAGCGGTCCGGCGGGCGCCGAGGACGTCACCAAGATCCGCTTCACCCTCGACTGGAAGATCCAGGGCATCCACGCCTGGTTCTACTGGGCGCGGGACAAGGGATATTTCGCCGCCGAGAAGCTCGATGTCACGATCGACCAGGGCGAAGGCTCGGCCGTGACCGTGACGCGGGTCATGTCGGGCGCCTACGACGCCGGCTTCGGCGACGCCAACGCGCTCATCCAGGCCGCCGCGCAGAAGCCGGGCGCGGCGCCGGTCATGGTCACCATGATCTACAGCAAGGCGCCGTTCGCGCTGCTGACCAAGGCGTCGGGCCCGATCCACGCGGTCGCCGACCTCAAGGGCATGAAGCTCGGCGCGCCGGCGGGCGGCGCATCGATCAAGCTGTTTCCCGCCCTCGCCCGCAAGAACGGGCTCGACCCGTCAAGCGTCAACGTGATGAACATGGCGCCGAACCTGCAGGAGCAGATGCTGCTGCAGGATCAGGTCGACGCGGTCGCCATCTTCACGGCGACGAGCTACATGAACCTGGTGGCGCTCAAGCGCGATCCCGACAAGGACTTTCGCTGGATCTACTATGCCGACGGCGGTCTCGACCTTTATTCCAACGGCGTGATGGTGTCCGCGGCGCTCGCCAAGTCCAAGCCCGAGGCCGTGCGCGGCCTGGTGCGCGCCATCGCCAAAGCGATGCGGGAGGTCGTCGCCAATCCCGATGCGGCGATCGATCTGGTCGCCGCCACGGAGCCGCTGGTCAACAAGAGCATCGAGAAACGAAGATTGCTCTACGTGCTCAAGACCCTGATCGACACGCCGGAGGCGCGCGAGATCGGCGTCGGCGACATCAGGGATGCCCGCATGGCCGGCGCCATCGCGACCATGGTCGAAGCCTATGAGCTGCCGCGCTCGCCGACGGTCGCCGAAGTATTCGACCGCTCGTTCCTGCCGCCGAAGGCCGAGCGCACCCTGCCCGCTCCAGGAAACTGACACGCATGCCGAGCGCCAAGGTGCACCGCATTTCCGCCAACGCGCCCGACGACGTGAGCGGCATCGAGGATGCGATCGCGGCGGGACGCATCGACCCCGCCGGCATCGTCGCGATCTTCGGCAAGACCGAAGGCAACGGCCTCGTCAATGATTTCTCCCGCGGGTTTGCCACCCTGGCGCTCGCCCTGATGCTCGAGCGCCATTTGCCGGCCGCACGCGCCAAGCAGGTGTGCCTCGTCATGTCGGGCGGCACCGAAGGCGCCATGGCGCCGCATTTCGTGGTGTTCGAGCGTGCCGACGGCGGTGCGAGCGCGGGCAGCGGGCGCTCCCTCGCGCTCGGCCGGGCGCACACGGAAGATGTGCCGGCGGAGCACCTCGGGCGGCTGGCGCAGGTCGACCTAGTCGCGGACGGCGTGCGCGCGGCGATGCGCGACGCCGCCATCGCCGATCCGGCCGACGTGCACTTCGTGCAGGTCAAATGCCCGCTGCTGACCGCCGCGCGCATCGCGGCGGCAGAAGGGCGCGGCGCCAAGGTCGCGGTGCGCGACACGCTTAAGTCCATGGGCCTGTCGCGCGCGGCGAGCGCGCTCGGCGTCGCCGTCGCGCTCAGCGAGGTCGAGCGCGCCGCGCTCGCCGATGCGGCGATCGGCGTCGATTTCGCCCGCTGGTCGGGCCGCGCCAGCTGCTCGGCCGGCATCGAGCTTCTCAACAACGAGATCGTGGTGCTCGGCATGTCCGACGCCTGGTCGGGCCCGCTGGCGATCGAGCACGCGGTGATGGCGGACGCGCTCGACGTCGAGCCGGTGCGCGCGGCGCTGGCGCGCCTCGGCCTCGCGGCCGCGGGACAGCTCGCGGAGCCGGAACGCCGCCGCCTCGTCGCCGTGCTGGCCAAGGCGGAAGCGAGCAGCCGCGGCCGGCTGCGCGGCCACCGGCACACCATGCTGGACGACTCCGATATTTCCCCCACCCGGCACGCCCGCGCGTTCGTCGCCGGCGCGCTCGGCGGCCTCGTCGGGCACGCGGAGATCTTCGTCTCCGGCGGCGCCGAGCATCAGGGCCCCGACGGCGGCGGCCCGGCGGCGGTGATCGTGGAGCGGGCGTAGAACGCCCGAACCGTCATTGCGAGGCACGCAGTGCCGAAGCAATCCAGGAGTTGGAGCATGCTGCCCTGGATTGCTTCGTCGCTTCCGCCTTCGCGCTCCGCGCTTCGGCGGACTCAAACCCGCCGTAGCTCGCTGGGCGAGCGAAGGCGGGTCGCTCCTCGCAATGACGTGTCCCTACCTCCACGCCCCTTCGTGCAGCGCCGC
>DASZJC010000243.1:0-5320 GCA_035948495.1 Xanthobacteraceae bacterium
GATCAGGTCCTTCTGGCGGATCGCCGCAAAGCAATCGCCGGCGTGGTCGCGGATGCGTTCGGGGAAGCGCGGGTTGTACGGCACGAACTCGAGGTCGGGTCGGTCGACCCCGGCGGTGAGCTGGGAAAGCTCGTTGAGCGCGAGAACGCCGTCGACGAGGAACACTTCGTCGTCGGTAACCGCGAGCGCGCGCTGCACGAACCGGCGCAGCTCGGCCGGCATCGCGCCCTCCATTTCGAGCCGAATCGCCGACCCGCGGCGGCGGCGCTTGAGGGCGGTCTCGAACAGGCGGACCAAGTCTTCCGCCTCTTCCTCGATTTCCACCTCGGAATCGCGGATGACGCGAAAGGCGCCCTGCCCCTTGACCGAGTAGCCGGGGAACAGGCGCGAGATGAAGAGCCCGGTGGCCTGCTCCAGCGTGATCAGGCGGGCGACCGTGCTGTCGGCCGGCCCCGGCAGCCGGATGAAGCGCTCGATCCTGTTGGGCACGCGGATGAGGGCGTTCATCGCCTTGCTGTCGCTCGTGCGCACCAGGTGCAGGGCGATGGAGAAGCCGAGGTTGGGAATAAAGGGGAACGGGTGGGCGGGGTCGATGGCGAGCGGGGTCAGCACGGGAAATATGTGATGGAGGAAATGGTCCTCGAGCCACGCCTTCTCGTGCTTCGTCACCTCCGGACCGTCGACCAGCACCACCCCTAGCCCGACCAGATCCCTGCGCAGCTCGCGCCAGCGGGCCTGCTGGTCGCTGGCGAGGGTCCCTACCGCCTCCCTGATGCGCGCGAGCTGTTCGCTGGGCGTGAGCCCGTCCGGGCTCCTGGTGGCGACGCCCGCGCGTACCTGGCCCTTGAGGCCGGCGACCCGGACCATGAAGAATTCGTCGAGGTTGTTGGCGGAAATAGACAGGAACCGGACCCGCTCCAGCAGCGGATGCCCCTCGTTGGCGGCTTCCTCGAGCACCCGGCGATTGAAATGCAGCCACGACAGCTCGCGGTTGATGTACCGGTCCGGGCTCGTGGACAGGTCGAAGGGGACGATAGTGGGCGCCGCGACGCTCTCCGGACGCGGAGAGGACAGCGGCAACTCTTCAGCTAAGTCAATGGCTTCAAGACGATCAGCCATGTGGAACCTTAACGAATCAGGAATGAAACGATGGCGCCCGGTTGGCGCCTTGGCGACATGATGGCGCCTGACCGGGGGGGCACGTCAAGGCTAGCGTCCGGTACCCACCGCAGATCGGGTCCGGGGCAGGCTTATCGGGATCATGCTCTAATATCGTCCCAATACCTCTGCCGCCAAGGCGCGCGTGACCGGCCGGCGCAGCCGCAAGGCCTCGCGATCGAGCCGCTCGACCACGTCGCGCGCCGCTGCGAACGACCGGTCGATGCGGTTCACCAGGTAACCAACGAGGCTTTCGTCGACCGCAAGCTGACGATCGGCGAACAGCTTCACCAGGAGCGCGCGCAGCAGCGTGTCGTCGGGCGGGCCTAGCTCGACCACCGGCAGGGCGCGCATTCGCGAGGCGAGATCGGGCACCTGCAGCCTCCAGCCGGCCGGCGCCGCCGGCGCGGTCACGAGGACGAACGCCCCCTGCCCTCTCGCCAGATTGATGAGGTGGAACAGCGCCCGCTCGTCGACCGCGTCCCGGGCGACGTCCTCGATCACCAGCGCGCCGGTCGAGAGGGCACCCGGCAGGTTCGCCTCTGCGAGCGCGCGCGCCGCCAGGAACCGCGCCCCGGCAGCCTCCGCCCAGATCGCCGCAAGGTGGCTCTTGCCGGAGCCTTCCGGCCCGACGACTGCGAGCAGGCGATCCGGCCAGTCAGGCCAGCGTTCGATCATCCTGAGTGCCGCGCTGTTCGACGGACCTTCGAGGAAATCCTCGCGCGCGAAGCTCGTGTGATGGCCGAGGGCAAAGGCCAGCTGGCGTGGGGGCAATTGCGACGGCATCAAGACCGGCCGAGCTCCGGGCCGGGGCCCGGAATGGCGTCGGCGCCAGCTGAGTCGGCCGGAGCGCCGGTATAGACGGGGCTTGCGAGATATTGGCGCAAGGCGAACCGCGTCAGCACACCGACCGCGGCCGCCAACGGAACCGCCACCAGAAGGCCAACGAATCCGAACAGGTAGCCGAACGCAAACAACGCGAACATCAGCCAGACCGGATGCAGGCCCACCTTCTCGCCGACCAGCTTCGGCGCCAGGATGTAACCCTCGACGAACTGGCCGATCAGGAAGATCGCGACTACGACGATGATCGAGGCGTAGTCCGGCGCAAACTGCACCACCGCGACACCCGCGCCCAGCAGCAGGCCGGTGAGCGATCCGACATAGGGGATGAAACTGAGCAAGCCGGAGATGAGGCCGATCAGGAGGCCGAAGTTCAGACCGGCCACGGTGAGCGCCACCGCGTAATACGATCCGAGAATGAGGCAGACGCCGGTCTGGCCGCGCACGAAGCCGGCAATGGCCGTGTCGATTTCGCGGGCGAGCGCCCGCACCACCGCGAGCTGGGGCCGCGGGATCCACTCATCGAGCGTCGCGATAATGCGCTTCCAATCGCAGATGAGATAGAAGGCCACGACCGGCGTCACCACGGCGAGCGAGAAGAATGAGATCACCGCCTGTCCGCCGGACCACAGCGAGCGCAGGAAGGTCGCGAGCCATCCCATGCTCTGGCGCACCAGCTCGCCGGTCGACTTGGTGGCATCGGCGAAGCTTTCGCCGACGATCTTGCGCACCCATGGCCGGTTGGGGTCGGTCACCAGGCTCTGCAGCTGCGTGACGTAGCCGGGCAGCTTGTCGATGAAGGCGGCGAACTGGGCGGCGATGAGCGGCACGATCAGGATCGCCATTATCAGCAGGGCGAGCACGAATATGCCGACGATCAGCAGGGCTGCCGCAAGGCGGTTGAGCCCGAGCCGCTCCAGGCGATTGGCGATCGGATCGAGCAGATAGGCGAGCGCCGTGCCGGCAACGAACGGCAGCAGGATTCCGTGCAGCAGCCAGAGCGCGGCGGCAATCACGACGACGGTCAAAAGCCAGAACCGGACTTGCCGCGCAACGCTGATCGTCATGGCCGCCCCGCTCGACCCGTCGGCTCCACCGGCTGGCCGACATTACGGCAGGAGCACGGTCTGACGCAAAACCGGCTTTCGCGCGCGTTGCGTTCGCGATCGATCGCGGCGCAAGCCCCTCCGCGGCGTCAGCCGGTCGCCTCCTCCGATCCCATATGGCGGACCCACTCGCGCACGTAGGCGCCGACCGACGCCAGCGTCAAAAGCGTGACCGCGGCCATCGAGAGGAAAACCAGCCAGTGCGCCTCGAACTGCAGGCCGAGCGAAGCGAGGATGAGCCCGGCGAACACGATCTGCGCGGCGGTGTTGAGCTTGGACACCAGGAGCGGCCTCATCGGCAGCGGCTTGCCGACCAGCCAGGAGAGGAGCACGGCGCCGACGATCATGATGTCGCGCGACACCACCAGGATGACCAGCCAGCGCGGAATGTCACCGCTGATGCCGAGCGTGACGTAAATCGAGACGATCAGCGCCTTGTCGGCCAGCGGATCGAGATAGGCGCCCAACTCGCTGGTCATGGCAAACCGTTTGGCGAGGTAGCCGTCGACCGCGTCGCTGACCCCGGCGGCGAGAAACAGCAGGAACGCGGCCAACATCCAGCCGGTCACGATGGCCCAGACCATGACCGGAACCGAGAGGATGCGCGCAAGCGTAATGAGATTCGGAATGCTCAAACGGCGCCCCCGGTAGTCTCGATCATGGCAATAGACCGGTGAATGCCCATTGCCAAGCGGCGCGCCGCGCTCGGCCCGCATTGCGCTCCCGGCGATTCCACCATAAGCCCAGCCGACGGACGCGATGCCGCAGCGGCAGCCGCCCACCCAAGCCGAAGCAAACGAATGACCCGCAAGCGCGTCGCCATCCTCATTTCCGGCCGCGGCTCCAACATGGCGGCGCTGATAGAGGCGGCGAAGGCGGTCGATTATCCGGCCGAAATCGCCGTCGTGATTTCGAACCGGCCGGACGCCGCCGGGCTCACGCGCGCGAATGCCGCGGGAATCCCCACGGCCGTGGTCGATCACAGGCCGTACGGCGAGGACCGTGAGGCCTTCGAGCGTGCGCTTCAGGCCGTGCTCGAGGCACACCGGATCGATCTGGTGTGCCTTGCCGGATTCATGCGGCTGCTCTCGCCGTGGCTGGTCGAGCGCTGGCAGGGACGCATGCTCAACATCCATCCCGCATTGCTGCCGGCCTTCAAAGGCCTCGACACCCACCGGCGCGCGCTGACGGCGGGGGCGAAGACCCACGGCGCCACCGTCCATTTGGTGGTTGCCGACGTTGATTCCGGGCCGATCGTCGTCCAGGAGGTCATCCCGGTCGCGGAAAGCGACACGGTGGAGACGTTGAGCGCGCGCGTGCTCGAGCTCGAACACCGCATCTATCCGCAGGCCCTCCGGCTCCTGGCGCAAGGCCGCGTGCGGATCACCGAGGGCGGTTGCGGGACCGAGGCGCCTGAGGAAAAATCCGGCCCTGCAATTTAATAAAAACCCCCGGCCTGAGGCCGGGGGAAACGCAATCAACCCGCTGCCGGTTCGCCGCCGCGCGGCGAAACGTCAGCTCACCTTGAGGTTTTCCGCGGACGTCTTGCCGCGATTGGTGACAAGCTCGTATTCGACCACTTGGCCTTCATTGAGCGTGCCGAGGCCGGCCCGCTCGACGGCCGAGATGTGGACGAAGACGTCCTTGTCGCCGGTTGCGGGCTTGATGAACCCGTAACCCTTGGTCGGGTTGAACCACTTGACGGTGCCCTTCTGCATCGTCGGTCTCCTGGTATTGAAGTCGATCCTCACGTGGCAGTGCGCGCCGCACGCCGCGCCACAACCCGGTTTTTGGAGAGGTCCGAAGCGATCGCGCCCCCGAGGCACGTAGGCCGGAACGGCCAAAATCAGATTGCGAAAGGAAAACAACACCAGAAATGGGGCTATAGCAAGGCCGGGTGAGGTCATGTCGGCATGGCGACACGACGGAGCCATGCGCGCGCGGCAACGCGGAGCAGACAGGACACCCGCAAACAATCGATGCAGGCGGAAAACCCGCGACAACGGCAGACACCGCCGCGTTTGGGCGATGCGCGCGCGACCGATCGGCGTCGATGGCGCGCCGGCCGATCGGCAGTGACGGCGGTCACGCCGCCGGCTGCACCCACACGCGATTGTCGTGGAACGCCGCGCCGCCGAATGGGGCGATCGCATCGGCGCCGGTCAGGGTGTTGATGCCGCGGCCGTCTTCGAAGGTCGCGTTGGGAAACACGG
>DASZJC010000244.1:0-1601 GCA_035948495.1 Xanthobacteraceae bacterium
CCCCAGGTGTGATGCGAGCCGTGCGAGAAGGTGATGGCGCCGGGGCCGTATTCGCGTTTCTGCCGCTTGATCTCGTCGGTGACGAGCTTGATCGCCTCGTCCCAGGAGATGCGCACATAACCGGACTTGCCGCGATTTTGCGGATTGCGCTCGCCGTTCGGATCGTAATCGATCCTCTTCATCGGATAGAGCAGGCGGTCGGGCGAATAGACGATGGACTTTGCGTTCTGGCCGTGCGGCGCCAGCGTGGTCTTGCGCGGCGGCGTCAGTTTTTGGCCCTTGGCCTCGATGGTCCACGACGCGCCGTCTTCGTCGGTGAGATCGATCGGCGTCATGCGGATGATCTTGCCGTCCTTGACGTCGACGAAGACCGGGCCGCCGTTGGTCATGTTGCAATAACGGGTAATGCCGCCGCGTAGCTTCTTGCCGTATTTGAGCCCGGCCGACTGGCTCATCATCAAGGTCTGCGCGAACCAGTTGGTCAGGTATTCCGGGCCGTCGACGGTGAGATTGAAATCCTTCTGCGCGTTGATCTGGTCGAGCCAGTTGATCGGCGGCATCAAGAGCGACGCGCCGACCTTGGCGTTCTTGAACATCAGCTTGATGTCGGGCATTGCATGCAGGCCCGAGCCGGTCGTGATCACGCCGTCGTTGAAGGCGTACCAACGCCCGATCTCCTCGTCGCGCGTCATGATCTGCGCCACGAGATTGTGCTCTTTCACCCGCGCTTTGAATTTCGGGTGGCGCCGCGCCGCATGCTTGAGGAGTTGCGCCGCGCCGAACAGGATGATGGGCAGCTTCATCGTGGCAAATGCCATGTCGTCCTCCTCATTTCGCGCCAGCGCGCGTCGGCCCGTTCCGCGCGGGACATGTCCCTTAGGGGGCGCGGCCGGCTCGAAGCGGGCGATTTTGCAATAAATCCCTCGTGATTGAAACCTGTTCGGCCTCCCGGCAATTCATCGCAGCCGTGCAGGCGCGGGATAGGCAAGGCGCGGTCGCCGTCTCCTCCCTCCCCCCAGAGGGGAGAGGGTTGGGGTGAGGGGGCTCGGACCTATCGGCGAGTCCCGAACCCCCTCACCCCCACCCTCTCCCCTACGGGGCGAGGGAGCCGCATGCGCGTGCGTCCCTTTCCGTATTTCTGGAGGCGTTGCGCCGCTTGGGCTAGCGCTCCACGATATTGCGCATCCCGGCCGGGCGGCCGGCCAAAAACAGCCGCATATTGTCGACGATCAGCGGCATGATGAAATCCTCGTATTCGATCACGTAGCCGCCGATGTGCGGCGTGATGAACACGTTGGGCAGGTTCCAGAATGGGCTCGAGGCCGGCAGCGGCTCGGTCTGGAACACTTCCAGCGCGGCGCCGGCGATGCGGCGCTCGCGCAGTGCGGCGAGCAGCGCCGCCTCGTCGACGGTCTGGCCGCGGCCGGCGCTGATGTAATAGGCGGTGGGTTTCATGGCGTCGAACACCGCGGCGCCGAACAGCCCAATATTATCGTCGCTCGCCGGCAGCATGTTGATGAGGTAGTCGGCGCGGCGCACCGCGTCGAGGAGCCGATCGGTCGCGATCATCTCGTCGAAGCCTGCCTCCTGGCGCGGCGTGC
>DASZJC010000245.1:0-6061 GCA_035948495.1 Xanthobacteraceae bacterium
CCGCAAGGTCGTGCTGATCGATCCGGGCGGCCCGGGGGAGGGGGCGTCCTACGGCAACGCCGGCGGCCTCAACGGCTCGTCGATCGTGCCGGTCGCCATGCCCGGCGTCCTCGCCAAGGTGCCGCACTGGCTGCTCGATCCCGAAGGGCCGCTGTCGATCCGCCTGCGCTACCTGCCGCGCCTGCTGCCGTGGCTCTACCGCTTCGTCCGCGCCGGGCGCCCGGAATTGGTGCGCGAGCAGGCGCGCGCGCTGCGCGGCTTGCTGGCGCCGACGGTCGACATGTACCGCGCGCTCGCCGCAAGCGTTGGGACCGGCGATCTGATCCAGCGCAGCGGGCTGCTCGTGGTCTATCGCAGCGAGGCGAGTTTTGCCGCGGACGCCGAGGCGAACCGGCTGCGCGCCGCCAACGGGGTCGTGATCGAGGAACTGACCAGGGACGAGCTGCGCCAGCTCGAGCCGGCGCTGTCGCCTGCCTACGTGCGCGCCCGCTTCATCGCCGAGAACGGCTATTGCAGGAACCCGCTGCGCCTGAGCCGCAGCCTGGCCGAGGCTTTGGTCGAGAACGGCGGCGAGATCCGGCGCGAGCGCGCCGAGGGATTCGCCTTTGCCGACGGCAAGGTCGAGGCCGTGCTCACCGCCGCGGGACGGCTGCCCGCCGCCGCCGTGGTGCTGGCCGCCGGCGCGCACTCGAAGCCGCTGGCCGCGCGGCTCGGAGAAAACGTGCCGCTCGACACCGAGCGCGGCTACCACGCGATGATCAAGGCCCCCGAGGTCGTGCCGCGCCTGCCGGTCATGGATGCGGAGGCAAAGTTCGTGGCGACCCCGATGGAGGAGGGGCTGCGCATGGCCGGGACCGTGGAGTTCGCCGGACTCGACGCCCCGCCCGACTGGCGCCGGGCGCGCGTCCTGCTGCGGCACGGGCAGGCGATGTTCCCCGGGCTTCCGCGTGCCATCGGCGAGGACCGCGTCGCCGTGTGGATGGGCTTTCGCCCGAGCATGCCGGATTCGCTGCCGGTCATCGGCCGCACCCGCCGCTATCCCAACGCGTTCCTCGCCTTCGGGCACGGCCATGTGGGGCTTATCGGCGCGCCGATGACCGGCCGCACCATCGCCGACCTCGTGGCCGGGCGCGCGCCGGCGATCGACATCGCGCCGTTCAGCGCGGCCCGCTTCGGCTGAAGCGCATCACTTCGCCGGCGGCCCCATGGTGACGCTGATCGAACCGACGCCGTCGACCCCGCCCTCGAGCTTGTCGCCGGGGACGACCGCGCCCACGCCCGAGGGCGTGCCGGTCATGATGACGTCGCCCGGCGCCAGCGCCACCTGCTCGGAGAGCTTGGCGATCACCTCCGGCACGTTCCAGATCATCTGCTCGAGATCGCCGTCCTGGCGCACCGTGCCGTTGACCGCAAGATGGATGCGGCCCTTCTTGGGGTGGCCGATCTCGGCGGCGGGGCGCAGCGCGCCGCACGGCGCGGAAGCGTCGAACGCCTTGCCGATTTCCCACGGTCGCTTGAGATCGCGCGAGGCGATCTGCAGGTCGCGCCGCGTCAAATCGATGCCGACCGCGTAGCCGTAGATGAGATCGCGCGCGCGCTCGGGCGCGAGGTTGCGGCCGCCGCCCTTGAGCGCCACCACCAGCTCGATCTCGAAATGCAGGTCCTTGGTGAGTGGCGGGTAGGGCACGGTCGAGCCGTCCGGCACCAGCGCGTCGGCCGGCTTGGCGAAGAAGAACGGCGGCGCGCGCTCGTCCTGCCCCATCTCGCGGATGTGCTCGATGTAGTTGCGGCCGACGCACCAGATGCGGCGCACCGGAAACAGGCGGGAGGTGCCGGCGACCGCGATCGACGGCTGCGGCGGCGGCGCAATGACGTACGGGTCGCTCATGAGCTTCTGGTCCGGCTTGCTTGGGTCGCGGGCGGGAGATCGGGTGCCTTGCGGATAATGCTCGCGGGTGCGGGCGTCAATCGCCAAGGCGCAGTCTGGGCGGCCGCGCTGCAGCGGGCAACACTGGAACGATTCCAGTCTACGCCCGCGGCGTTACGTCTGCATGGTCGCGCCCTTACGTTTGCGACGAAAATCGCCTAAGCAGCCGGGAGACCAACGTACCCTCTCGACCGATGCCCTCGACGCAAGGTTCAGGACTCAGCCCAGCGTACCGCGCGCCCCATCTGCGCTGGCGCCGCTTTGCCGCGGTCGCCGGACCCGGCATCGTGGTGATGCTCGCCGACACCGACGCCGGCAGCGTGATCACCGCGGCGCAAAGCGGCGCCGAATGGGGCTACCAGCTGCTGATGCTTCAGCTCGTCCTGGTGCCGATCCTGTTCATGGTGCAGGAGCTGACCGTGCGGCTCGGCGTGGTCAGCCGCAAGGGCCACGCCGAGATGATCCGGGATCACTTCGGACGCGGCTGGGCGTGGCTCTCGGTGGCGACGCTGGTGCTCGCCTGCGTCGGCGCGCTGTTGAGCGAGCTGAGCGGGCTTGCCGGCGTCGGGCTGCTCATGGGCGTGCCGGCATGGGTGACTACCAGCCTGATCGTGGCGGTGCTAATCGTCATGGCCTATCGCGGCTCCTATCTGTTCGTGGAGCGCATCGCGATCGCGGTCGGCGCCTTCGAGGTAGTGTTCCTGGTGGTGGCCTGGAAAGCGCAGCCGGGCCTTGCCGATCTCGCCGCCGGCTCGATCGACATCGCCTGGCGCGACCCGAAATATCTTTATCTCGTCGCCGCGAACATCGGCGCCGTGATCATGCCCTGGATGGTGTTCTATCAGCAGTCGTCGGTCGTCGAGAAGGGATTGACGGTCGACGATCTGCCGGCGGCGCGCCTCGACACCGCCTTCGGCGCGGTGCTGACGCAGATCATCATGGCGAGCATATTGGTGGCGACCGCCGCGACGCTCAGCGGCTCGACCCGATCCGGCTCGCTCGACACGGTTCAACAGATCGCCGATGCGATCACGCCCTTTCTCGGCGAGGCGACCGGCAAGCTTCTGTTCGGGCTCGGCCTGTCCGGTTCCGCCGTCGTGGCGACGATCGTGGTGACGCTGACGGCGGCTCGCACCTTGAGCGAGGTGCTCGGCGTCAAGCACTCGCTCGAGCATGAGCCGCACGAGGCGCCGTGGTTCTACGGAATCTATGCGGCGACGCTCATTGCCGGCGGACTCCTCATCGTTTCCGGCGTCAATCTCGTCAGCCTGAGCGTCGGCGTGCAGGTGATGAACGCGCTCCTGCTGCCGATCGTATTGGGCTTCCTCTACCTGCTGGCGCGCCGCCTGCCGCCCGCGCATCGGCTGCAAGGCTTCTATGCGGTGGTCGTCGCGGTGGCGATCGCGGCCACCGTCCTGTTCGGGCTCTATTCGGGGATTGCCGGTATCTTCCAATCCTAGAGAATAATCACCGATTGATCAGGATCACGCCGATCATGACCACGACGGCGGCGCAAAGCTTCCGGGCGAGGTTCGCGCGGGAGAGGTCCTCGCTCCCAAGGCGGGGCAGGAACACCGTGATGGCGACGCCGAACAGGAACACGAACAGGCTGGTGGTGCTGCCGATCGCCTGCACCAGGCTGATGGGTGCGAGCAGCAGGGCGTAGCGGGCGCCGAGGCTGCCCGTCAGATTCATCAGTTCGTTCGCCCCGTTGATCGACAGCACGGCGATCGGGTTCGTGTGCAGCAGACCGACGAATATCCTTCGGTACCTTGGGACCGCCAGGATTGCCGCGCCGAAAACGCCTTCTCCGACGAACGTCCAGAACGTCGTGGTCCAGAACTCATCGCGAATGGCGAACACCTTGAAGATCAGTGAAGTCAACGCCAAGGCGAAGGTGCAGACCAGCATGAGCGCGATCAAACGGCCGTTGAATCGGGTGCGGCGGGAACGGGGTTGGATCGACAGCAGAAGAGCGCCGCCGATGATGAGCAATCCGCCGATCGTCTGGACGGCCGACAAGGTCTCCCCAAGGACGAAATAGCCGAGCAGATAGCCGAACAGGGGCGCGGCCTGGAACAGCGGGGCGACGACGGACGCTTCCTCCGATTGCAGCGCCTGGAGATAGAACCACAGTGCGCCCATTAAGAGGATGCCCGAGAAGCCGACGACGAGGGCATCGAGCGCTGGAAGGCTCAAGACCCCCGAGCGGAACCACCAGATGACAGGCAGCACCAGGACGCCCATAAGCGCGGTGAATACGAGGAGCACCGCAACGCTCGTTTGCTTGAAAAAGCGTTCGATCAAATATTTATCCAAGTGAACGGATATGGCCCACAGCACCGGGCCCGAGAAGGCAAACAGCAGCCATCCCGTCATTGCGCCGCGACGCGGTCAGCCGGACGACGCCATGGCCGCGACCGGTTCGCGCGGTGCCTGGTCCTTGAGCTGCACGCGATAGAACGAGGCGTAGCGGCCGCCTTTGCGCAGCAGCTCGTCGTGCCGGCCGGTCTCGACCACCGCGCCCTGCTCGACGACCAGAATGCGGTCGGCATGCATGATCGTCGCCAGGCGATGCGCCACCACGACCGTGGTCCGCCCTTCGCACAGGCGCGCCATCGCGTCCTGAACCTGCCGTTCGGATTCGCTGTCGAGCGAGGCGGTCGCCTCGTCGAGCAGGATGATCGGCGCGTCCTTGATCAGGGCGCGGGCGATGGCAACCCGTTGGCGCTGTCCGCCCGAGAGCAGCAGGCCGTGCTCGCCGACCTGGGTGGCGTAGCCCGCCGGAAAGCCCATGATGAAATCGTGCGCATGGGCGGCGCGCGCGGCGGCGACGATTTCCGCCTCGCTCGCGCCCGGCTTGCCGAACGCGATGTTGTCGCGGATCGAGGCGCGGAACAGATGCACGTGCTGTCCGACGTAGCCGATCTGCCGCCGCAGGGCGCGGCGCGGCAGGCGTGAAATATCCCGCCCGTCGATCGTGATGGTCCCGCCCTCGATGTCGTAGAAGCGCAGCAGCAGGTTGAGCACCGTCGACTTGCCGCCGCCCGACGGACCCACCAGCGCGGTGACCTTGCCCGGATCGGCCACGAACGACATGCCGCGGATCACGGGCTCGCCCAGCCGATAGGCGAAGCGCACGCCGGAAAATTCGATGCGGACCGCCGGGCTGAGCGCCAGGGGCGGCCCGTCGTCGGCGATCGGCTCGGTCGGCGGGCTGTCGATCAATTCGTAGAGCACCTTGGCGCCGACGAGGTTGGCGTTGAGGTCGATGTTGAGCCGGGCGAGGCGCTTGGCCGGCTCGAAGGCCAGGACGAAGGCGGCGAGGAACGACACCAGCTCGCCCGCCGTCGCGCCGGTGTTGATGACCCGGTAGCCGCTGTAGATGACCGCGAGGGCGACGCCGATGCCGGCCAGCGTTTCCATCAGCGGGCTCGCGCGGTTGGCGACGCGCGCCATCTTGTTCGATTCGCGCTCGACCTCGGTGACGCTCTCGGCGAAGCGCGCGCGCATCTCTTCCTCGAGCGTGAACGACTTGACGATGCGGATGCCCTGGACCGCTTCCTGCATCGTTTCCAGGATGCGCGCTCCCCCGGTGAACTGATTTTGCGCGATGATCCGGATGCGGCGGATCAGCTTGCCCAGGACCAGCATGGCCGGCGGCACCGCAATAAAGCCGATGCAGAACAGCACCGGATCCTGGGTCGCCATGACGATCGCGAGCCCGATCAACGTGAGGAGGTCGCGGCCGATGGCGAGGATCAGCAGGTTGAGCACCTGAGTGACGGCGGTGGTGCCGGCGGTCAGGCGGGCGATGAACTCGGACGAGTGGCGGTCGGCAAAGTAGCCGAGGCCCTGGTTGAGCAGCTTGTCGAGCGTCGCCTGCTGGATGTCGGCGATGATGCGGCTGTTGATGCGCGCCAGCAGGACCGTGTGGCCGTAGGTGCTCGCCCCCTTGAGCATGTAGAGCACCATGGTGGCGACGCCGAGCGCGACGATCGCGAGAAAATTGCGCCCGAGGTAGGTCTCGTTGACGAAGTATTTGATCAGATAGGCGGGGATCACCGTGCAGGCGGCGGTCACGGCCATCAGCGCGAAGGCGAGCGCATAGCGCTTCCAGCGCGCGGCCGCGTG
>DASZJC010000246.1:0-2842 GCA_035948495.1 Xanthobacteraceae bacterium
GAGAGCATGGCGGCGGCGCCGATCATCACGTCGTCGCTGGTGACTGGGCCGGCGCGCTTGCCTTGGCCCATGCGTTCCGCATGGTCCTTGAGGGCCCGGGTGAGCGCGGTGCGCAGGCCGCTTTCGTGGGTGCCGCCGTCCGCGGTCGGGATGGTGTTGCAATAGGACGACACGAAGCCGTCCGCATCGGCGGTCCAGGCGACGGCCCACTCGACCGTGCCGTGCCCGCCCTTCTTCTCCGAGCGGCCGGCGAAAATGTCGGGATGCACCAGAATCGATCCGTGGATCGAAGCGGTGAGATAGTCCGACAGGCCGCCGGGGAAATGAAAGGTTTCTTCGATCGGCACGCCGTCGACGCCGACCAGGAGTTCCGGCGCGCACGACCAGCGGATTTCGACGCCGCCGAACAAATAGGCCTTGGAGCGCGCCATCTTGAAGATGCGCTGCGGCTTGAAGCGCGCGTGGGCGGCGCCGAAAATTTGCGGGTCGGGGCGGAAGCGGACCTTGGTGCCGCGCCGGTTGGGCGCCCGTCCCAGGGTTTTGAGCGGCCCTTTCGGCTTGCCGCGCTCGAACGCCTGGGCATAGAGCGTCTGGCCGCGCGCGACCTCGACCTCGAGCCGCTCGGACAGCGCATTGACCACGGACACGCCGACCCCGTGCAGCCCGCCCGAAGTCTCGTACACTTCGGAATCGAATTTCCCGCCTGCGTGCAAGGTGCACATGATCACTTCGAGGGCGGATTTCTTCGGGAACTTGGGATGCGGATCGACCGGGATGCCCCGGCCGTTGTCGGTCACGGTGACGAAGCCGTCCGCCTCCATCACGACCTCGATCCAGGTCGCGTGGCCGGCGAGCGCCTCGTCCATGGCGTTGTCGATCACCTCGGCGAACAGATGATGCAGCGCCTTCTCGTCGGTGCCGCCGATGTACATGCCGGGCCGGCGGCGCACCGGCTCGAGCCCCTCCAGCACCTCGATGTGCTTGGCCGTATAGCCGGCCTCGGCCGGGCTCGCCGGCCGGCGGACATCGCGCGCCTTGCCGACCGGGCGGCGCGGCGCGGGCTCGGGCAGGTCGAACAGGTCCTTCGGCCGCGGTCCGGGCTTTGCCGGCTTGTTCAGTGACTTGGGCATGGTTGCTGAACCGGTGAATGAAAAACCGACGAATCGGTCGCGCGACTATGCCACGACACCGGCCGGATATTGAGGCGGCTTTCGCCGTCTCGCTGGCCTTCCCCGGTCGGGCGCGGTAAACCCGCCGTCCGGCCCCGGTCCCGCCATCCCCATGAGCCTCGACGACTATTTCCAGGCGCTGGTCGAGTTCGTGCGCGTTCACGAGGCATGGGCTTCGCCGATCGTCTTCGTCCTCGCGTTCGGGGAGTCGCTCGCCTTCATCTCGTTGCTCATTCCGGCCTGGGGCGCGCTCGTCGCCATCGGCGCCCTGATGGGGGTGAGCGGCATCGATTTCGTCCCGGTGTGGATCGCCGGCTCGATCGGTGCCGCCTGCGGCGACTGGCTCTCCTACTGGTTCGGCGCGACCTTCAAGACCTCCGTCGGCCGCATGTGGCCGCTGTCGCGCTATCCGGCCCTGATTCCGCGCGGCGAAGCGTTCGTCAACCGCTGGGGCGTCTATGCCGTCGTCATCGGCCGCTTCTTCGGGCCGCTGCGCGCGGCCGTGCCGCTCGTTGCCGGCATTTTCGCCATGGCCTACTGGCCGTTCCAGTTCGCCAATTTCGCCTCGGCCTTCCTGTGGGCGGCGGTGCTGCTCAAGCTCGGCGATTTCGGCGCGCAGGTTTCGACCTGGCTGTGGCACGTGTTGTCCAAGTTGTGAGTGATCGGAATACTCAGACAGGAATACTCAGAATGCTTGACCGCAGCGGCGATCGCGCCTATATGCCGCGCCCATGTCGATGATCGCTTGCATTCGGATCCGTCGCCGCCGCCCCGCCCGCGCGGCCTTGGCGTTCGATCCTACGTGATCTTCGCCCCTGCCGCCGGAGACGCCTCCGCGGCACCTGCTCTCAAACATTCCGCGGCTTGGTGTCTTCGGCGGTCCTGACCCCGGAGCACCGCCATGTATATCCATCCAGCCTTCCGCGTCGACGAAGCCGCAAGCTTGGCGTTCGCGGCCGCGCGCGGCTTCGGCCTGGTGATCGCGTGCGCCGACGGGCGCACCGTCGCGTCGCCGCTGCCGTTCGTCATCGACCAGGCGGCGGGCGGCCGCTGGCTTGCCTTCCACGTGGCGCGCGCCAACCGGCTCGCCGACGTTGCCGCGAGCGGCGGGCGGTGGCTCGTTGCCGTGTGGGGCGCAGACGCCTATGTGTCGCCGCGCTGGTATGAAAGCGCCGACCAAGTCCCGACTTGGCTTTATGAGTCGGTGCAGCTCGCGGGTCCCGTGCGGGTGATGAGCGCCGAGGAGAAGCGCGATCATCTCGACCGGCTCACCGCCGCCTTCGAGGCAGGCCAGGCGCCGCAGCGGCCGTGGACCGCCGACCTCGTCACGCCCGGGCGGCGCGAAGCGTTCATGCGGGCGATCGTCGCGATCGAGATGACGGTCGAGAGCGTCGAGGGCAGCTTCAAGCTCAACCAGCACAAGTCGGACGCCGACCACGCCGCGGTCGCGCGCGCCCTTGCCGGCCAGGACGACGCGGGAGCGCGCGCCATCGCCGCGCACATGATGGCGCTGCGGCCGCAGCTGGCCTATGGCCAGAGCGAAACCAATTGGGCGGAGGAGCAAAAACTCCCCGCCGCGGCGAAGTGAGGGACGCCATGGCCAGCAAAGCGAAGATCGGCGTGCTCGGCGCGTCGGGTTACACCGGGGCGGAGACCGTGCGGCTGCTGCTCGC
>DASZJC010000247.1:0-2065 GCA_035948495.1 Xanthobacteraceae bacterium
TCGTAGCGGTCGAACACGTTGCCGATGCCGCGGCGGATCGAGTCGGTCGGCGCGCCTTCGAGCCACCAGTACCGCGTGTTGAGCATGAACGAGCGCACGTCGCGCGTCGACGTGGGGTCGTTGTCGGCCTCGGTCACGATCCACGGCCCCGTCTCGCTGTCGCGCCAGACGTGGGTGAACAGATCGGAGGAGAACAGGGTGCGGGTCGCCCGATCGTAGAGCCAGCGCGTCGCGATCAGGCGGATCGGCGCCTGCATCACGTCGATCGCGCGGCCGCCGCCGCCGAGATTGATCACGTCGGCGCGCGTCACCGCCGTGACCTTCATCGAGGCGAGGATGTCGCGGCCCTCCGCCTTGGCGCCGAAATCGAACCACAGCGCGGCGTCGATATTGCTGGTGTAGCAGGTCTCGACGTTGAAATGCCCGGCGAAGCTCTCGACGTTGTTGATCGACATGAACTCGTTGAGCCGCAGCGGAAACATCGACAGCGGCAGACCCGGCGCGATCAGCGATTCGATCTGCGCGCGGATCATCGGCTCGTCCTTGCCGAAGCCGGTGTCGATCAGCATGGCGGCGTCGGGCTCGCTCAGCAGGTAGCTGTTCGCGACCGAATAGCCGCGCGTGCTCGCCGGATAGGAGCTGACCCGGCCGTCGAGCGCAAAAGGGTTCTGCAGGGCGTAGAGCTTGCCGGCGGCAAGCGCGGCAATGCCGCCGGAAAAGCCGGCGGTCTCGCGAGCTTTCCGGGGCGCGGGCTGGGTCAGGAGGGACATGGCGATCAAACCTTAGCGGGCCTGTGCGGCGAAGGGAACAGGGGCTCGGTGCCCTGCCCGCCGGTTCAGGATCACCGCTCCGCGTAGGGGGACGACGGCGGCAACGGCAGCACCGGCTCGCGCGTCTGCAGGCTCTTCGGCCACACCACGTACGGCTTGTCGTCGACGTACTGGATGATGACCGGGAACGCGCGCTCGTTCTGGCCCGGGGCGCTCTCTTTTTCGTCTTCGAACTTGACGCCGAAACCGAGCATGGTGCCGCCCTCCGGCAGGTCGACGGAGAGCGCCGCCTTGCGCAACGCCTCGGAGTCGATGCCGCCCGAGGCCTTGATGGCGCGCGGCAGCACCTCGGTGAGCAGCACGTAGGTGTTGCTCGCCGCCATGCCGACGTGGGCGGACTTGATGGTCGTGCCCGGACGCGCCTTGACGTATTCGTCGCCGATCATCTTGACGATGGGCGCAAGCCCGGGCTTGAGCGCCTGCTGGTTGGTGAGCCAGATCGAGATCGGATCGACGTTGAAGAAGTAGTTCGCGTCGCTCCCGACCGCCTCCTTGAGCTTGTCGTAGACGCCGTAGCCGGCGCCATGGCCGATCAGCGCCTTGAACCTCAGCCCCACCTCGCGCGCCTGGCGCAGGAACAGGGTGATGTCGGGATTGTAGCCGGTGTGAAAGATCACGTCCGGGTGCGCGCGCTTGAGCTTGGTCACGAGCGAGGAGAGGTCGGGCGCCGTCGCCGAATAACCTTCCTTGAGCACGACGTTGAAGCCGGCCTTTTTGGCGCCTTCCTCGGTGCCGCTCGCCACGTCGACCCCGTAGGCGCCGTCCTCGTGGATGATGGCGATGCGCAGGTCCTTCGGCTCCTTGCCGAACTTCTCCTTCGAATAAGCGGCGACGAATCCGGTCGAGGCGAGGCCGAACTGACGGCCGCTCGGCTGCGGCCGGAACACGTAGCGCAGGTTGCGGCCCTCCAGCACGGCCGAGGAAATGCAGGTGGTGATCCACATGAACTTCTTGGCCTGGTCCACGCGCGAGGCGACCGGCACGCATTGCGCGGAGGAGAAGAAGCCGAGCAGGATGTCGACCTTCTCCTGCTCGATCAGGCGGACCGCTTCGTTGATGGCGACGTCGGGCTTGCTCTGGGCGTCCGCGTAGATCGGCTCGATCTTGTAGCCCGCGACCCCGCCGTGCGCATTGAAGTAGTCGATCATGATCTTGGTGCCGAGCGCGTGCAGCTCGGAGCCGCCCGCGGCCAGCGGGCCGGTGTAGTCGTAGACCGCGCCGATCTTGATCGTCTT
>DASZJC010000248.1:0-1728 GCA_035948495.1 Xanthobacteraceae bacterium
TCGACGCGCACGAACCGATCTTCGACGATGCGTCCGGCCTTAACGAGCCGCATGGACGCGCTCCTTGAACGGCTCGACGCCGACGCGCTTGACGGTGTCGATGAAGATTTCGCCGGGGCGCTCGCGCAGCTCCACGTAAGCCGAGACGATGTCCTCGACCACGTCGGCAACCTCGCCGTACGGGACCGCCGGGCCGAGCAGCGCGCCGAGTTCCGCCTGCTCGTCGGCGCGGCCGCCGATCGACAGCTGATAATATTCCTCGCCGTTCTTCTCGACGCCGAGGATGCCGATGTGGCCGACGTGATGGTGGCCGCAGGCGTTGATGCAGCCGGAAATATTGATGTGCAGCCGGTTAAGGCCGCGGGCGACATCGAGATCGCGGAAACGGCGGGTCAATTCCTGGGCGACCGGGATCGCGCGCGCGTTGGCGAGGCTGCAATAGTCGAGGCCCGGGCAGGCGATGATGTCCGACACCAGCCCGACGTTGGGGGTCGCGACCCCGATGGCGTCGAGCGCGCGCCAGAGCGCGTGAAGATCGCGCTGGCACACCTGGGGCAGCACCAGGTTCTGCTCGTGGCCGACCCGGATTTCGCCGGCGCTGTAGCGGTCGGCGAGATCGGCGATCGCATCCATTTGCTCGGCGGTGGCGTCGCCGGGCGGGCCGCCGGCGGGCTTGAGCGACAAGGTGACGATGGCGTAGCCGGGCATGCGATGACGCGCGACCGAGTTGCCGTGCCAGGCGTCGAACCGCCGGTCGTTCGCGCGCGCCTGCCGCAGTTCGACCGGATCGTCGGCCAGGCGCTCGTAGGCGGGGTAACGGAAGCGCGCGGCGATTTCGGCGACCGCCGCCGGCTCGATCGCGAGCGTGCCGTCCCGGATCGGCCGCCATTCCTCTTCGACCTCGCGCGCGAACGCCTCGGCGCCCAGGTCGTGCACCAGGATCTTGATGCGCGCCTTGTAGATGTTGTCGCGGCGGCCGTACTGATTGTAGACGCGCAGGATCGCCTCGATGTAGCTGAGCACGTCGCGCTTGGGCAGGAACGGCTTGATCGTCTTGGCGATGAACGGGGTGCGCCCGAGCCCGCCGCCGACCATCACCTCGAACCCGGCCTCGCCTGCCGCGTCGCGGTGCAGGCGCAAGCCGATGTCGTGCACCCGCAGCGCCGCGCGATCGTGCGTCGCGGCCGTGACGGCGATCTTGAACTTGCGCGGCAGGAACGAGAACTCCGGATGCAAGGTCGTGTATTGCCGCACCAGCTCGGCCCACACGCGCGGATCCTCGATCTCGTCGGGCGCGACGCCGGCCCATTGATCGGTGGTGACGTTGCGCACGCAGTTGCCGCTCGTTTGCATGCCGTGCAGGCCGGCGCGCGCCAGGTCCGCCATGGCGTCGGGCAGCTCGGCGAGCTTGATCCAGTTGAACTGGAGGTTCTGGCGCGTAGTGAAGTGGCCGTAGCCGCGGTCGTAGCGCCGCGCCACGTGGGCTAGCGTGTGCATCTGGTGCGACGACAGGGTGCCGTACGGAATGGCGATGCGCAGCATGTAGGCGTGGAGCTGCAGATAGACGCCGTTCATCAGCCGCAGCGGCTTGAACTCGTCCTCGCTCAATTCGCCCGACAAGCGGCGGCGCACCTGGTCGCGAAATTCCTCGACCCGCTCGGCGATCAGCGTGCGGTCGAAATCGTCATGCACGTACATGGATGTTGCTCGCTTCGGCTTCGCCCGGCA
>DASZJC010000249.1:0-11597 GCA_035948495.1 Xanthobacteraceae bacterium
GAGGCGATCCGGCTCAAGGAGCAGGGCAAGGCAACCGAGATCGTGTGCGCCTCGATCGGCCCGGCGCAGGCCGCCGAGACGATCCGCACCGCGCTCGCCATGGGGGCCGACCGCGGCATCCTGGTCAAGGCCGAGGCGGGCCTCGAGCCGCTTGCGGTCGCCAAGATTCTCAAAGCCATCGTCGAGGCGGAGAAGCCCGGCCTCGTCCTCCTGGGCAAGCAGGCGATCGACGACGACTGCAACCAGACCGGCCAAATGCTGGCGGCCCTGCTCGGCTGGTCGCAGGGCACGTTCGCATCGAAGATCGTGATCGAGGGCTCGGACCTGCTCGTCACCCGCGAGATCGACGGCGGGCTGCAGACCGTGAAGCTCAAAGCCCCGGCGATCGTGACCACCGACCTGCGGCTCAACGAGCCGCGCTATGCCAGCCTGCCCAACATCATGAAGGCGAAGAAGAAGCCTATCGACGAGAAGACGCCGGACGCCTACGGGGTCGACGTCAAGCCGCGGCTCGAAGTGCTCAAGACCTCCGAGCCGTCCGGCCGCAAGGCGGGGGTCAAGGTCGCCTCGGTCGCCGACCTGGTCGCGCGGTTGAGGAACGAAGCGGGGGTGCTGTAGTGGCGACGCTCCTGCTTGCCGAGCACGACAACAAGGCGCTGCGCGAGACGACCCCGAAGGCGGTGACGGCCGCCAAGGCGCTCGGGGCCGACGTCCATTTGCTCGTTGCCGGCGCCGGGTGCCGCGCCGTAGCGGAAGCCGCCGCCAAGATCGACGGCGTCGCCAAGGTGCTGCTCGCCGACCATCCGAGCTTCGAGCACATGCTCGCGGAGCCGGCCGCGGCGCTGATCGTATCCCTCGCCGGCGCGTACGACGCCTTCGCGGCATCGTCCACGACCCTCGGCAAGAATATCATGCCGCGGGTGGCGGCGCTCCTCGATGTCATGCAGGTCTCCGACATCATCAAGGTGGTCGCGCCCGACACGTTCGAGCGGCCGATTTACGCCGGCAACGCCATCCAGACCGTGCGCTCGCGCGATGCCAAGAAGGTGCTCACGATCCGCACCACCGCGTTCCAGGCGGCAGGCGCGGGCGGCCCGGCCCCGATCGAAGAGGTGCCAGCGGCGACCGATCCGGCCGTGTCGGCCTTCGTGGGCGAGGAGCTGTCGAAGACCGACCGGCCCGAGCTGACGGCCGCCAAGATCGTGATCTCGGGCGGCCGCGCGATGCAGAGCCGGGAAAACTTCGCCAAGTACATCGAGCCGGTTGCCGACAAGCTGGGGGCGGCAGTCGGCGCCTCGCGCGCGGCGGTCGATGCCGGATACGCGCCCAACGACTGGCAGGTCGGCCAGACCGGCAAGGTGGTGGCGCCCGAACTCTACATCGCGGTGGGGATATCCGGGGCGATCCAGCATCTCGCCGGCATGAAGGACTCCAAGGTCATCGTGGCGATCAACAAGGACGAAGAGGCGCCGATTTTCCAGGTCGCCGATTACGGCCTCGTCGCCGACCTCTACCAGGCTTTGCCGGAGCTTGCGGCCGAGCTCGGCAAACTCGGCAAGTAACCCTCCCGCCAAGCGCCGTTGCGGCCCGGTGGTGTCGCGGCCCCAATCGTCGTAAAAGGGGCGCCCGCCGAGGCCGCAAATCGGACCAACGAGATGAAGCTCAACATCAGCAAAATCGGCGTCATCGGGGCCGGCCAGATGGGCAACGGCATTGCCCACGTATGTGCGCTCGCCGGGTTCCCGGTGCTGCTCAACGACCTGTCGCCCGACCGCGTCAAGTCCGGCCTTGCCACCATCAACGGCAACATGGCGCGGCAGGTCTCGAAGCAGCTGATCAGCGAGACCGACCGGCAGAGCGCGCTCGCGCGTATCACGCCGGCCGACGGGTTGGAGGCCATGGCGGATTGCGATCTGGTGATCGAAACCGCGTCGGAAAAGGAAGACGTCAAGCTCAAGATATTTTCCCAGCTGTGCCCCGTTCTCAAGCCCGCGGCGATCATCGGCACCAACACGTCGTCGATCTCGATCACGCGGCTCGCATCCTCGACCGACCGGCCCGAGCGCTTCATCGGCATTCACTTCATGAACCCGGTGCCGCTGATGGAGCTGGTCGAGCTCATTCGCGGCATCGCCACCGCCGACACCACGTTCGAGACCACCAAGACGTTCGTCGCCCGGCTCGGCAAGACCATTGCGGTCGCCGAGGATTTCCCCGCCTTCATCGTCAACCGCATCCTGCTGCCGATGATCAACGAGGCGATCTACACGCTCTACGAAGGCGTCGGGAACGTCGAGGGAATCGACACGGCGATGCGGCTCGGCGCCAATCATCCGATGGGACCGTTGCAGCTTGCCGATTTCATCGGCCTCGATACCTGCCTCTCGGTGATGCAGGTGCTGCACGAAGGGCTCGCCGATTCCAAGTACCGCCCGTGCCCCCTGTTGGTGAAATACGTCGAGGCCGGGTGGCTCGGACGCAAGACCCAACGCGGGTTCTACGATTATCGCGGCGAGAAACCGTTGCCGACGCGGTGAGCGGCCGGCGCGCGGTGACGCTTCGTTAAGGCTGCCGCCGCACTATCGCGCCGAGGCCGTGGCCGTTCCGGCAACGGCCGTCACATCCGGCGTTCGAGTTCCATCCGATGGACACCGCTTCGCTCGCAGCCGCGCTCGTGGCAGCCCAAATGGCGCGGGTGCAGCTTGCCGTCGCGGCCAGGGTGGCGCGCATGGATGCGCAAACGGGACAATCGGTCGCGAACCTGATCGGTGCCGCCGAGCAAAATATGAATCAATTGGCGAACCTCACGGCCGGCATCGGCACCCAGGTCGACATCACCGCCTGACGTCCGATCGTTCGCGGCCGCTCAACTTCCGACCAGCGCGCCGATCAGTTTCATGGCGTCGTCGCTCGCCCATTCGGCCGGGCCGGCAAGCGTGCCGACCTCGCAGCCGTTGGCGTCGACCAGCAGGGTCGTCGGCATGCCGAAGGCGCGATCGGCGAGCTTGAGATCCTGGAACACCTTGGCGCTCGGGTCCGCGTAGTACGTCAGCCGATTTACTCCCACGTCCTTGAGCCAGGCTTTCGGCTTCCGCGGGTCGCGGGTGTCGATGTTGACCGCGACCACGTCGAATTTCGGGCCGCCGAGCCGCCCCTGCAGGGCATCGAGCGCCGGCATTTCCTTGCGGCAGGGCACGCACCAGGTGGCCCACAGATTGAACAGCACCGCGCGGCCGCGCCAGTCGGCAAGCGTCTTCGCCGCTCCGGCGGCATCCTTGAAATTCAGGTCGGGAATCCGGCGCGGCTCGGCGGCGGTCGACACGGCGGCAACCTCGCCGTGGACGAACGGGGCAATCCGCCGCGCTGTCTCCACGCCCGCGCGGCAGGCCATCTCGCCCGCATTGCGCCCAAAGCGGCCGATCCCGTATACCGCCGCGAGCCCGGCGGCGGCACCGGCGAGCGCCGCAAGGGCGATCCAGGCGATCCGGGGCGCGCGCCGACCCCGCGGTTCGGTGTCGGACCGGATCGTCATGGTCGGCGAAACCTCGGTGGTGAAGCCATGAGCAGCGGCATCGGCAACAAGATGTGGGGCGGCCGGTTCGGATCAAGCCCGGACGCGGTCATGGACGAGATCAACGCCTCGATCGATTTCGACCGCCGGCTGTACCGCCAGGACATTGCGGCCAGCAAGGCGCATGCCGCCATGCTGGGCAAGCAGGGCATCATCGGCGCGGACGATGCCGCCAAGATCGCTCACGGTCTAGACACGATCCTGTCAGAGATCGAGGCAGGCAGTTTCAAGTTCGACCGCGCGCTCGAGGACATCCACACGAACGTCGAGGCGCGGCTCGGTCAATTGATCGGTCCGGCCGCCGGCCGGCTGCACACCGCGCGCTCGCGCAACGACCAGGTCGCGACCGACTTCAAGCTGTGGGTGCGTGACGCCATCGACGAACTCGACACGGCCCTCGCGGCCTATCAGCAGGCGCTTGCCGAAAAGGCACTGGCCCATGCCGGCACGGTGATGCCGGGCTTTACCCATTTGCAGACCGCGCAACCGGTGACGTTCGGGCATCACCTTCTCGCCTATGTGGAGATGGCGGCGCGCGACCGCGGCCGGCTCAAGGACGCGCGCGCCAGGCTCAACGAATGCCCGCTCGGCGCCGCCGCGCTTGCCGGCACCTCGTTTCCGCTCGACCGCGACATGACCGCCCACGCGCTCGGCTTCGACCGGCCGATGGCGAATTCCCTCGACGCGGTCGCCGACCGCGACTTCGTGCTCGAGACGCTCGCGGCCTGCGCCGTCACGGCCGTGCATCTCTCGCGTTTCGCCGAGGAGATCGTGTTGTGGACGTCGCCGGTTGTCGGCCTCCTCAAGCTGTCGGACAAATTCACCACCGGCTCCTCGATCATGCCGCAGAAGCGCAACCCGGACGCCGCCGAACTGGTGCGGGCCAAGACCGGCCGGATCGCCGGCGCGCTGACCGCGCTGCTGATGGTGATGAAGGGATTGCCGCTCGCCTATCAGAAGGACATGCAGGAGGACAAGGAAGGCGCCATGGAGGCCGTCGCGGCGCTGGCGCTGTCGATCGCCGCCATGACCGGCATGGTGCGCGACATGGAGCCCGATGCCGCGCGCATGAAGAAGGCGGCCGCTGCCGGCTACGCGACCGCGACCGATCTCGCCGACTGGCTGGTGCGGCGGCTCGGTTTGCCGTTTCGCGAGGCCCACCACATCACCGGCCGGATCGTCGCGGCGGCCGAGAAAGACGGCGTGGCGCTCACCCGTTTGCCGCTGTCCGCCATGCAGGCGATCGAGCCCCGCATCGGCGAAGAGGTCCGCTCGGTCCTGTCCGTCGAGCGCTCGGTCAAGAGCCGCACCAGCTTTGGCGGCACGGCCCCCGCCAATGTCCGGCGCGAAGCGCGCAAATGGCTGAAACGGCTGGAAAAACCGCAAGCGGCCGGCGGCCGCGCAGGTGCCTGATCGCGCCACGAAAAGGTCGCCTCGCTGGTGCAATCTGCTATGGTGCCGCCCTCGTCAGGAGCCCGAATCGTGCCGCGCCCGTTGGTGAGCCTGCCTGTCCGCTGTGCCGTGGCCGTCGTCTTGGCGCTCGCGCTCGGGCTTGCCGGATGCGGCCGCAAGGGCGCGCTCGACCCGCCGCCCGGCGGACTGGGGGAGCCGTCGATCACCGGGGCGGCGCCGCCCCCCGCCGCGCCCCCGCCCGGCCAGACCGCCGCGCCCGCCGGACCAAACAATCAGCAGGCCGCGCAGCCCGCAAAGAAACCCCTGCCGATCGACTGGCTTCTCAACTGAGCGCGCGATGCATCACTTCGCCTATCGCAACGGCGCGCTGCACGCCGAGGCGGTGAATCTCGCCGCCGTTGCCGAGAAGGTCGGCACGCCGTTCTATTGCTATTCGACCGCCACGATCGAACGGCACTATCGGGTGTTCGCCGACGCGTTCGCGGACGTGCCCGCGCTCGTCTGCTACGCCATGAAGGCGAATTCCAACCAGGCCGTGATCGCGACCTTGGCGCGGCTCGGCGCCGGCGCCGACGTGGTTTCCGAAGGCGAGCTCAAGCGCGCGCGTGCCGCGGGCATTCCGCCGGAAAAGATCATGTTCTCGGGCGTGGGCAAGACCGCGCGCGAGCTTGCGCTCGCGGTCGACGAAGGCATCCTGTGCGTCAACGTGGAATCGGAATCGGAGCTCGACGTCCTCTCGGCCATCGCCACGTCGAAGGACCGCACCATCGACATATCGGTGCGGGTCAATCCCGACGTCGACGCGCGCACCCACGCCAAGATCGCGACCGGCCGGGCGGAGAACAAGTTCGGCATTCCGATCGGACGCGCGCGCGAGGTCTATGCCCGCGCCGGCGGGCTGTCGGGCATTCGTGTCGCCGGCGTCGACATGCACATCGGCAGTCAGATCACCGAGTTGCAGCCGTTCGAGGACGCCTTCGCGCTGCTCTCGGCGTTCGTGCGCGCCTTGCGCGCCGACGGCCATCGCATCGCGCACATCGACCTCGGCGGCGGCCTCGGCATTCCCTATCGCGAGGAGGACGAGCCGCCGCCCGATCCCGACGCCTATGCGCAAGTGGTCAAGCGCGCGACGCGCGAACTCGATTGCATGCTGATTTTCGAGCCCGGCCGCCTCATCGTCGGAAATGCCGGCATCCTGGTCACCCGCGTGCTCTACAAGAAACGGGGGGACGCCAAGACGTTCGTCATCGTCGACGCCGCCATGAACGATCTCATCCGTCCGACCCTCTATGGCGCGCATCACGAGATCCGCCCGCTCGCCGAGCCGGGCGCGGGCGCACGGCGGATCGTTGCCGACGTGGTCGGACCGGTGTGCGAGTCCGGGGACTTCCTGGCCGAAGAGCGTGAACTGGTCGACCCCGAGCCGGGCGACCTGCTGGCGGTGATGTCGACGGGCGCCTATGGTGCGGTGCACGCGGGCACCTATAACACCCGCGCGCTGGTGCCCGAGGTGCTGGTGCGCGACACCGCCTGGGCCCTGGTCCGCCCCCGCCTCGATGTCG
Source organism: Xanthobacteraceae bacterium (assembly GCA_035948495.1). Classification (GTDB taxonomy): domain Bacteria; phylum Pseudomonadota; class Alphaproteobacteria; order Rhizobiales; family Xanthobacteraceae; genus AP-16. The sequence continues at coordinate 6,547 of DASZJC010000249.1, forward strand.
AGGCCCTGATCCGGCTCGACCGCCTGCCGCCGTGGCTGCAAGCCGACAGATGATGGAACACGGCCTTTTGATCGACCATTTTGGCCGCGGTGCCACGGAACCGCCCCGGGTGACCGCCACTTTACCGTCCGGACCATCTGGAACCCGGCAAGGCGCGGGACTTGTTCTTGTTGCTTTGCGTCAAATCAGTCAGGGTATCGACTGATGCAGGACATCTCGTGACCGAGCGACCTACGGACAGCCCGGACGACCGGCGCCAGCCGGTCGACGAACGTGCTGCGGACGGACTGCTCTCCCGGGCGTTGCGGCGGGCGCGTTGGACGATTCTCTGGGAACGGCTGTGGCCCGCAGTGGCATCCCTGGCGACCGCCATCGGCCTCTTCCTGGCGCTCTCCTGGGCGGGCGTATGGCTGGCGCTGCCGCCGATCGGCCGCGCCATCGGCCTGTTCCTGCTGCTGGCGCTCGCCGCGGTCAGCAGCGTTCCACTGTTCCGCTTTCGCCTGCCGAACGCCTATGACGGCTTGCGCCGGCTCGACCACGCCAGCGGCCTGAGGCACCGGCCGGCCACCACGATTGCCGACGAAATCGCGGCCAATGGCACCGACCAGGTGTCGTTGGCGCTGTGGCGCGCCCACGTGGAGCGTGCGTTGCGGGCCGTGCATAGCCTCAGGGCCGGCGTGCCGCGCCCGCGCCTTGCCGCCCGCGACCCGATGGCGGTGCGCGCCCTTGTGCTCATTCTCGTGGCGGCGACCTTCGTGGGCGCCGGCGGCGAGCGGATTCGGCGCATCACCGCCGCCTTCGACTGGGCCGGCGTCGTCGGTGGGGCGAATTACCGCGTCGATGCCTGGGTGACGCCGCCGGCCTACACCGGCAAGCCCCCGGTGATCCTGCCCGGCCTGCGTGCGGGCGAGCCGATCCAGACCGCTGCGGTGCAGACCGTGCCGGCCGGAAGCACACTGGTCATCCGCGCGACCGGCACCGCCCACCTCGACGTCGCGACAACTGGCGGCCTCGCCCCCGCGCCGGCCCCGGCGGCACTGCCGCCGGCCGGCACCGACGAACGGCGGTTCGTGATCAAGGACGGCGGCGCGGCGACGTTGCGCGGCGTGATCGACGACGACATCACCTGGACGTTCAACGCGATCGCGGATCGGCCGCCGACCATCGCGCTCGTCAAGGAGCCGCAAGCGCAGGCGCGCGGCTCCCTGCAACTCGTCTATAAGCTCGAGGACGATTACGGCGTCGTGGCGGCCCAGGCGACCTTCGCGCGCAAGCCGGCCGCGCCCTCCCACGGGCCGGCCGCGCGCCCGCTGTACGATGCTCCGGACTTCTCGCTGGTCCTGCCGCAGGCGCGCACCCGCAACGGCGTCGGCCAGACCACGAAGGACCTGACCGAGCATCCGTGGGCCGGCACCGAAGTCGCGATGACCCTCAAGGCGCGCGACGAATCCGGCCAGGAGGGCACCAGCGCGCCGCACGAGTTCACCTTGCCGCAGCGCATGTTCATCAAGCCCCTGGCGAAAGCCCTGGTCGAGCAGCGGCGCATCCTGGCGCTCGACGCCAATTCGCGCGACCTGGTGCTGACCGCCCTCGACGCGCTCGCCGTGGCTCCGGAGCGCTTCATTCCCGAAGCGGGCATCTACCTCGGCCTGCGCTCGATCTATTGGCAGCTCACCGGCGCGAAGTCCGACGACGACCTGCGCGACGTGGTGGCGCGGCTCTGGTCGATGGCGGTGACGATCGAGGACGGCAACGTCTCCGACGCCGAGCAGGCGTTGCGCGCCGCCGAGGAGGCGTTGCGTCAGGCGCTCGAGCGCGGCGCCCCCGACGAGGAGATCAAACGGCTCACCGAGGAACTGCGCACGGCGCTCGACAAGTTCATGCAGGCGCTCGCCGAGCAGCTGCGCAAGAACCCGCAGCAACTGGCGCGGCCGCTCGACCGCAACACCCGCGTGCTGCGGCCGCAGGACCTCAAGAACATGCTCGACCGCATCGAGCGCCTCGCGCGCTCCGGCGCCAAGGATGCGGCGCGGCAATTGCTGCAGGAAATGCAGCAGATGCTCGAGAACCTGCAGATGGCGCAGCCCGGCGCTTCGCCCGACGGCGACGACGACGACATGATGTCGGCGCTCGACGAATTAGGCGACATGATCCGCCAGCAGCAGCAATTGCGCGACCGCACCTTCCGGCAAGGCCAGGACATGCGGCGCGATCGCCAGCGCGGCCAACGCGGCCAGCAAGGGCAGCAGGGGCAACAAGGCCAGCAGGGCGAGCAGGAGAAGGGACTCGGCGGGCTGCAGCAGAACCAGCAGGCGTTGCGCGAGCAGCTCAAGAAGCTGCTCGAGGAACTCAAGAAGCGCGGCCAGCTGGGGCAGCAGGCGCCCGGCGAACGGGGCGGCGGATCGCTCGGCCGCGCCGAGGAGGCGATGCGCGATGCCGAGGGCGCGCTCGGCGACGGCAATGCCGATTCCGCCGTCGACGCCCAGGGGCGGGCGCTCGAAGCGCTGCGGCGCGGCGCCCAGGATCTCGCTCAGCAGATGCAGCCCGGACCGGGCATGGGTCCGGGGCAACCCGGGCGCACCGGGCCCGCGCGCGCCGACCAGGACACCGATCCTCTCGGGCGGCCGCTGCGCGGACACGAATACGGCGACGACTCGACCGTGAAGGTGCCGGGCGAAATCGACGTTCAGCGCGCCCGCCGCATTCTCGAGGAATTGCGCCGGCGCTTCGGCGATGCCTTCCGTCCGCAGATCGAGCTGGACTACATCGAGCGCCTGCTGCGGGATTTCTGAAGCCAGACGACGGACGACGGACGGCAGAGCTGCTCTAGCTCGTTCTCTGGACGAGTGCGCCGTTTACCGCGGTGCGAATCTCGGCGAGCGTGAACGGCTTGGTGATGACGTCCTGGATCAGCGCGTCGAGGCCGTGGGCGCGCTCGCGCTGGTCGGCATAGCCGGTCATCAAGAGGATGATCATCTCGGGATAATCGCGCGCCGCCGCAAGCGCGAGCGCGATGCCGTCCATTACCGGCATGCGCACGTCGGCGAGCAGCAGATCAAACCGACCGTCATGGCGGGCGATGACGTCGAGCGCCTCGGCGCCGTCGGGCGCCGTCGACACCTCATGGCCGTCGAGAGCGAGCGCTCGGGCGACGAAGCCGCGCAGCCCTTCTTCGTCTTCGGCGATAAGAATGCGCGCCATGTCTTTGCCGATCAGCTGGCGCCGACCGCAACGTCGCGCCGATTGAAGAAGCGGACAATCACGTTCTGCGCGTCGGCGGGCGGCGATGCCAGCCGCGAACGGAACGGCGCGACGTCGCCGGGAGCAAGGACGGGCTGGGCCGGCAACGCCGTCCAGGCGTAGACCTCGTACCCGGCGGCATTGCGTACGGCGAACCGCAGACGCGGCACTTCCAAGGGCTGCCGCGTCACGTTGGCGATCGTGCCTTCGACCACCAGCACCATTACGCCGTTCTGGGATTCAACCGATGTCTTTACGTTGTCGAAGCTCAGTCCGCGCAGATTCACCGGAAGCCCGATCGCGGAGAACAATGAGGCCGTCTGCGGAATAAAGCGCACGACGGTTGCCCGCCAGTTGAGGAGCGCGGCAATGACAGCGGCCAGCAGCAGAATGGTCGTCGGCAGCCCCGGCCATCGCCGGCCCGACCGGCGGCGTTTGAGCTTCCCGTCATGACGCGCCCGCCGCGCCGCCATGGTCTCGATGTCGGGCCCGGTCGCCGCGGCGCTCGCGAGCGCAGGCCCATTGTCTTGCGCCATTGCGGGAACGAGCGAAGGTGCATTGGCAATGGTGACGGCCGCCGCTTCGCCGGACATGTCTTCGCTGCCGCCGGCCTCGCGTTTCCCGTCATCGCTGTCCGCGCGCTCGTGTGCCGGGGGTTGCGGCGGCTGATCCGGCCCAGCCGCAGCAAGGGAGCCGTTCGGTTCCGGCGCCAGCGCCAGCGCCGCCGGCGCCATGTCGGCGACGGATGCGAACCACGTGGCGCGGCAACGCGCGCAACGCACCGTGCGCCCGGCCGCGCCCAGGGTCGACAATTCGATCCGATAGGCGGTCGAGCACGACGGGCAGACGATCAGCATCGGTGTTGCATCGGCGCGCCGCCCGGGGTTGACCTGCTCGGCCCGCCGGCGCGCGGGTCGGGCCGTGCCGTTGACCCTAGCAGCCGTCCGTTAACGGATCGGAAACCATGGAAGCCCCGGCAGCGCCTGGCAAATCCGCGCCTCGGGGCCTGGTGTCCCGATTCCGAAGTTCGCACACCCTTGCGGCACCCTTTGATGCGAACTTCGGAATCAAAGGGACACCAGCAACTCTATGATTCTAGTGCCGCTTTTGAACCCGAAGTTCGCATCCGGACTTGCCGCAAGATCATGCGAACTTCGGGTTCGCGGCACGAGAGATCGTTAATGCATCGTTAAGCGCGCCGGCGCGACAACGTCCCGGCGGCCGATTCGGAGGACGGCGTGGTCCGATTCGAGAATGTGGGCCTGCGTTACGGACTCGGACCGGAGGTCCTGCGCGACCTGTCCTTCCGGGTCGACCCGCATTCGTTCCAGTTCCTGACCGGGCCCTCCGGCGCCGGCAAGACGTCGCTGTTGCGCCTGCTCTACCTGTCGCTGAAGCCGACGCGCGGCCTCATCACGCTGTTCGGTCATGATGTCGCGACCCTGGAGCCGGACGCCCTGGCGACGCTGCGGCGGCGCATCGGCATTGTGTTCCAGGACTTCCGGCTGCTCGATCACATGAGCACCTACGAGAATGTGGCCCTGCCGTTGCGGGTGCTCGGACGCGACGAGTCTGGTTACCGCAATGAGGTCATGGAGCTGCTGCACTGGGTCGGCCTGGGCGAACGCATGTGGGCGCTGCCGCCGGTGCTTTCCGGCGGCGAGAAGCAACGCGCCGCGATCGCCCGCGCGGTGATCGCCCGTCCGCAATTGCTGCTGGCCGACGAGCCGACCGGCAACGTCGATCCGGTCCTGGCACGCCGCCTGCTCCGGCTGTTCGTCGAGCTCAACAAGTCCGGCACCTCGGTGGTC
>DASZJC010000250.1:0-6399 GCA_035948495.1 Xanthobacteraceae bacterium
CTAGAACTCGAACTCCGGCCCATCGACATACTTGAATCGCTCCAGCGCGTCCGCCCGCAGCGTGAAGCCGAGGCCAGGCCGGTCCGGGGCATGCACCGTCCCGTCCGGGCGAATGTCGAACGGCTCGTTGAAGAGTTCCCACATCATCGGCATGTAGCCCTGCGTGACCTCGAGGATGTGACAATTGGGGGCTGCCATCGCCACGTGGATGCTCGCCGCGAACAGCACGCCGCTGCCCCACGCGTGCGGCGCTAGGCGCACGCCGTGCGCCGAGGTGAGCGCCGCAATGCGCCGGATCTCCGTCATGCCGCCCGCGCGCGCGACATCCGGTTGGGCGATGTCGAGCGCGCGGCGCTCGAGCAGATCCTGGAAGTCGAAGCGGGTGAACTCGCGCTCGCCCGATGCGATCGGGATGGTGGTCGAACGGCGCACCTCGGCCTGGCCGGCATGATCGTCCGGCGACACCGGCTCCTCGAACCAGGCGATGTCGTAGGGCTCGAGTTCCCGGGCGAGCTTGATGGCGGTCGCGACCTCGAGCGAACCGTGCGCGTCGACCATCAGCTCGACGGCGGGGCCGAGCCCGCGGCGCGCCGCCTGCACCCGGCGCACGCACTTGGCGATCGAGAAGCCGTCGTGGCCGACCACGCGCATCTTGGCGGCGGTGAAGCCCTTGGCGGCGTACCCCGCAAGTTCCGCCTCGGCCTCCTCGCCGGGCGCCCAGCCGCCGCTGGCGTAGCCGCGCACCGAGCTGCGCACCGCGCCCAGCGCCTGATAGAGCGGGACGCCGAGCGCCCGCGCCTTCACGTCCCACACCGCGATGTCGACGCCGGCGATCGCCTCCATGATGACGCCGCGCCGCCGGCTTTCATCGGCTTGCGTTATCCCGCGCGCCAGCGCCGGCGTGCTGCGCGACCCGTTGTACATTTTCTCGTAGATGCGCTCGGAGAACATCGGGTCTTCCCCGACGACTTCCGGCGCAAGCTCATGCGCGATGATGGCCGCGACGATCGGCGGCGATCCGAGCGCCGCGCCGATCCCGGTGAGCCCGTCGTCGGTCTCGGCGCGGATCAAGGTGGCGTCGCTCTTGACCTTGGTTCCGAGGTCGGTGCGGTGCCGCTTTTCCTTCGGGACGGGCGCCGACATGGGAACGGCGGACAGTTTGACGATTTTCATGGGGTCGTTCTTTCCGGACAAAAGCGAGTAGCGAATAGCGAGTAGCGAATAGTGAGTAAGGTTTTTTTCTATTCGCCATTCGCCATTCGCCATTCGCTACTTACCGCGCGCTAGACTTCGTCCACCACCGTCAGGATCTCGCGCGAGCGCGCTACCCCGGACCATGCCTGGTCGAAATCCACGACCAGGCGCTTGATCACTTCCGGCGCTGTTCCCCGATCGAGCGCGGCGCGGTCGCCGAACTGATAGTAGGCGACATGCACGGCCGGATCGGTCTCGCTCCAGCATCGCCACGCCTTCTGCGCGCGGAAGGATTTCACCGCGTCGGGCAGATGTTCGTTCTTGTACCAAGCGTCGAACGCCGCGCGGTTGGCGGGATCGGCAACGGTCGCACGGACGACGAAAAGGCATTTAGGCATGGGTTCCTCCGCCATGAGATTGTGCCGGCATCGCGTTTTGCTCGCAACCGGGTCGGCTGCGACGAGCTTGCCCGAGCCCACCCGCCGACGTCGGGCCAGTCCACGTCCCGCTCCGGACGATCCGACGGCAGCCTCAGGCCCAACCGATCGATCTTGCCCCCGCCGGCGGTGCCAACGAGGTTCACGCTAGTGCCGCGAACCCGAAGTTCGCACCACAATTACCGCGAGTCCGGATGCGAACTTCGGGTTCAAAGCGGCACTAGAATCATAGGTTTGCTAGTGTCCTACGATTTCGAAGTTCGCATCGGAGCATGCTGCAAGCTCGGGCGAACTTCGGAATCGGGACACTAGGTCTGCGTTGCCTTCAGCATCGGAAATCCACGCCGGGCGCAGGTCGTTCACCGTGTTGAGCGGGCAGAGGGGGAAGTTGCAATGGGTCTTGTTTACTAGTATACAAGCAGAGTCCCGGCGGGGAATGAATGCATGGTTGCGAATGTCTTCGAGAAGTCGCGCGCCCTCACCGTGGTCAAGGATGCGCCGGCCGCGCTAGGCCCTGGCGAGTTCCGAGCGGCCGTGCAGTGGAGCGGCATCTGCGGCTCGGGTGCTCAGACCCTGGACGTCGCCCAGGCCGAGCGCCGGCGGCGATGAACGCCCGCCAACCCGCAATGCAACATCTCGCTCCCGCCGGGAGCGTCCAAGCGGCGGGTGCGCGGCTCTATGCCGACCTGCACGCCGACATCATCACCGGGCGGATGCGACCGGGGGCAAGTTTGTCGGAGACCAAGGTAGCCGAGCAATACGGGATTAGCCGCACCCCAGTGCGTGAAGTCTTCCGCCGTTTGTCTGAGGACGGGTTCCTGCGCGTCGTGCCGCAGGTCGCGACATATGTGGCGCCGATAAACCTCGCAGCGGTGGCCGATAGCCAGTTCATCCGAGAGGCGCTTGAGTGTCGGGCCGTCAGGCTGTCGGCGGAGCGAGCGAGTGCGCGCGATATTCGCGCACTGCGCCAGGAGCTGAGGATTCAGGAGCAGGCGATTGCCGCTGGCAACCGGACCCGCTTCTTTGCCTCCGACGACGCCATGCACCGGAGGTTGATGACCATCGCCGGTCATCCCTCGGTGTGGGATTTGATCGGCTCGGCCAAGGCACAGCTCGACCGCGTGCGTCACCTCTCGCTGCAGCAGAACGACTGGCTGCAGATGATCTTCCACCAGCACCGGTGCATCGTCGATCGAGCCGCAGCTCGCGATGCCGCCGGCGCCGAGGTCGCCATGAAGGAGCATTTGCGCACAGTCTTCGCCGCCGTTACTCGCATCGCTGCGGAACATGCCGACTTCTTCGACGAGCCGCGGCAGAAACGGGCGCGCCGGCCATAATTGGTGGAGCGTTCCTCATGCCGCCTATCATTGATACGGAGCGCATTTCGCGACGTGGTGCCGACGGCGCTCGACTGCCTAAGGCGCATGGCGTGCAAGCGGCGCGCTAGGAATGGCATGACTGAAGGCCGTCGCGATGGGCGGCGGTGCAGCAACCGAGGGAGGAAAAACAGATGACGAGCCTTAGACAAATTATCTTTGCGTGCGCCGTGGTGGGCGCGGTGACCGCCGCACCGCCGGCGATGGCGCAGCAGGTAGCGGCACCCGGCGCGAGTCCGAGAATCGACGCCATCAAGAAATCCGGGGCGCTGCGCGTTGCCGTGCTGGCGAACGCGCCATGGCTGGTTGAAAACACCACCAGCTCCGGCGAGAAATGGTCGGGCCCCGCCTGGACGCTCGCCGCAGAGTACGCCCGCCTGCTCGGCGTTAAGATAGATCCAATCCTGGTCTCGCACGAGACGAAGATCCCGGTGCTGGCGGCCAATCAGGTCGACATGACGATCACGCCGCTCGCCGAAACGCCGGAGCGCGACGCGGTGGTCGACTTCGTGCTCTATTCGAACACGAGCGTCTGCATGTTCGGCCGTGCCGACAATCCGCGCTTCGCCGGCGCCAAGACCGTCGACGATCTGAACACGCCCGGGATGACCATCGCCTACTTCATCGGCGGCGGTGAGGAGGGCTGGGTCAAGCAGCGTTTCCCCAAGGCAAAGCTTCTCGGAGTCGCCAACTCGGGCGCGACCGCACCGCTCGAGGACATCATGGCCAGGCGCGCCGACGCGGCGCCGATCAACCGCGTGCCGTGGGTGCCGATGAACCGCAAGGTCAAGGGTCTCGCCGTGCTGCCACACGAGAACAACTGCCAGGACAGCGTCGAGAAGGCGCAACCGGTCGGCCTCGCGATCGACAAGGGTCAACAAGCTTTTCTCGATTGGCTGCGCGCGGTCGCGAAGTCGATGCAGAAGAAGCTCGAGGCCGACGAGCAGAAGGTCATCGAGGCGATGCACTAGGCTGAACCGAACGGGGACGGGGCATGGAGTTCGACCTCTCCCCGCTGCTCGACAGCTGGCAGTATCTCGTCGAGGGACTCGGCGTGACGCTGCTACTGTCGCTCCTTACCGTCGCGTGCAGCATGATGCTCGGCTTCGCAGTCGGGCTGGCGCGCTGCTACGGACCGGCCTGGCTGCGCTGGCCGCTGATGTTCTACATCGACTCGATGCGCGCCATCCCGGTGCTGGTCGTGCTGGTATGGACCTATTTCGCGTTCCCGATCCTCACCGGCGTGACGCTTCCGCCATTCTGGGCAGCGCTCGTCGCGCTGACGGCCCATATCGCCGCCTATGTCGCGGAGATCGTGCGCGCCGGCATCACGTCGGTGCGCGCGGGTCAGAGCCGCGCCGCTCTCGCCCTTGGCCTGTCACGCGCGCAGACGGTGAGGGAAATCGTCCTGCCCCAAGCGGTGGTGCGCATGCTGCCCGCCTTCGGCTCGATCATTTCGATCACCATTAAGGACACGGCGATCGCCGCAGTCATCGCGGTGCCCGAATATATGAAGCAGTCGGAGACCGTGGCCGGACAGAGCTTCCATCCCTTCGAGGTCTTCACCGTGGCGGCCGTCGTCTATTTCACCATTCTCTTTCCGATCACCCGAGTGGTCGACATGATCTATGTCCGCCTCGCCCATCTCGGCCGGTCATGAAGCTCGACTGGTCAGTCGTTTGGCAGAATGCGCCCGCGCTGGCGCAGGGCACGCTGCTGACCATTGTACTGACCGTGGTCACCATGCTTATCGCGGTGCCTGGAGGCATCGTCCTCGCGTTAATGCGATTGTCAAACGTGCGACTGCTGTCCGGCGCCAGCGCCGGGTACGTCGAGTTCTTCCGCAACGTTCCGCTGATTCTGCTGGTCTATTGGGCCTACTACGTCATGCCGGTCGCCATCGGCGTTGAGTTCTCCGGCTTCACCACCGGTCTCGCGGCGCTCTGCCTCAACGTGTCGGCGTACAATTCCGAAACCTTCCGTGCCGGTATCGGCTCGATCCGCAAGGGTCAGACCGAGGCGGCGCTGGCGCTCGGCATGAGCCGCTGGCAGGCAATGCGTGAGATCGTCCTGCCGCAGGCGGCGCGCCGCGTGCTACCGGTGCTCGCCAGCACATGGGTGTCGCTGTTCAAAGATACCTCGCTGGTCTCGGTGATCGCCGTCGGCGAGCTCGCCTATACTGCGATGCGCATCCGCTCGCAGAGCTTCCGCGTGCTTGAGATGCTGACCGCGATGGCGGCGATCTACTGGGCGTTGGGCTACCCGCAAGCCAAGATCGTCGACTGGCTGCACAGGAAATTCGGAGTATCCGAGTGAGCCCGCCGCCGGTCCTGATCTATCGCGACGTGCGCAAGCTGTTCGGCGGCTTCGTGGCGCTCGCCGGGGTGTCGATGGAGGTCGCAAAGGGGCAAGTGATGTGCCTGATCGGACCATCGGGATCGGGCAAGTCGACGTTGCTCCGCTGTACCAATGGGCTGGAGACAATCGAGGGCGGCGTGATCCTGCTCGATGGCGTCGCGTTGGCACGCGACGAACGCGGCATGCGCCAAATGCGCCGCCGCATGGGCATGGTGTTCCAGAACTTTGAGCTGTTTCCGCACAAAACGGCGCGCGACAATGTCGCGATCGGCCCGCGGATCGTGCTGCGCATGGACGACGGCGCGGCGCGGCAACGGGCGGAGGCGCTGCTCGATAAGGTCGGGCTCGCCGACAAGGCTGATAGCTATCCCGCCAATCTCTCGGGCGGCCAGCAGCAGCGCGTCGCCATCGCCCGCGCGCTGGCAATGGAACCCGAGGTCATGCTGTTCGACGAGCCGACGTCAGCACTCGATCCCGAGACCATCGGCGAGGTGCTCAACGTAATGAAGCGTCTCGCCGAGGAGGGCATGACGATGATCGTCGTCACCCACGAGATGACGTTCGCCCGCCGCGTCGCCGATTGGGTCGTGGTGTTCGAGCGCGGCCTCATTATGGAGCAGGGGCCGCCGGCGCAGATTTTTGACGCGCCGCGGGTCGAGCGCACGCGGGAGTTTCTCAGCCATCTCGGCTGGGCTGGTTGAACCGCCCGGCGGGCATGATAAGCCCGGTGCCGGCATCCGAACCCATCCTCTTAAGAAGCCGTTGGGCCGATCCGGTGCCTGGATCGTACTGAGGTCGTCGCCCCCGGGGCTCCGAGGCTTTCCAGTTAGACTAGGCCCTCTGCGAACGTCGGCTCCGGGTCAAACTCGGTCATCCCTGGCAGGTCTGCCGCACGAATTGCCGCCACCTTTGCCCCGTTCTGGTCATTCTCGCGACAGAAACCGCCGCTACGAAAGAGCCGCCTTTGGGCCGGCCGTATCGCGTACACCGGCCCCTTTTTCTTGGCTGCCGCGACTCGCCGATAAAGGATTCTC
>DASZJC010000251.1:0-9721 GCA_035948495.1 Xanthobacteraceae bacterium
ACGAGAGGCGGTGGATGAAGCCTTCGCGCGGTGCGAATAGCGAGGGTTGGCGCCGTGGCCGCCCCCGAAAGTCCTCGGGGTGCGGGTCCCGCCGTTGATCGCTCGCGGCCCGTGCTTCCTGGCGCACCAATCATTCGGCAGGCCGCGCCGGTGGGGGCAGGCTGCCTCTACTGCCGTCGAGATCAGGACGGCAGCAAGCATCAGCCCGATTGAGAACCCCCATGCCCTCGGCATCTTTTTCACCCTAACCAAGCTTCCCGGCGGACAATAGAAACCTCGATTTGTGCGGTATGTGACATACCTCACCTAAACGCCAAGGTGGTCGGCCGCCCAGCATACCCCAGTCGCGAGCGGAGTGCAGCGCTTGCCGCAGGATTCCAGTTTGGGCTTTCGCCGGGCACACGAAGCGCACAATATGGTATGCGCCGCCTCATTCCGGAGCGGGTAAATTTCGTAAATGATTTCAGTTATAAAGTGGCCGCGCCGGCCCGAGGAGGTGCGATGACGACCCGCCTGCATCGCGGCGATCTGCCCGACCTTTCGCGTTACCGCGGCGCGGTTGCGGTCGACACCGAAACCATGGGGCTCGATCTGCGGCGCGACCGCCTGTGCGTCGTGCAGCTCTCGCCCGGCGACGGCAGCGCCGACGTGGTGCAGATTCCGCCCGCAGCCACCGACGCCCCGAACCTCAAGCGCCTGCTCGGCGACTCCTCGATCCTCAAGATCTTCCACTTCGCGCGTTTCGATATCGGCATGCTGTTCCAGCGCTTTGGCGTGATGCCGGCGCCGGTCTACTGCACCAAGATCGCCTCGCGGCTCACCCGCACCTACACGGATCGGCACGGGCTCAAGGACCTGGTGCGCGATCTCCTCGGCATCGACCTGTCGAAACAGCAGCAGCTGTCCGATTGGGGCGCCGACGGTCTGACCGATGCCCAGGTGTCGTATGCGGCCACCGACGTGCTCCACCTGCACGCGCTCAAGGAGAAGCTCGACGTGCTGCTCGCGCGCGAGGGCCGCGAGGCGCTGGCCGCCGCCTGCTTCCGCTTCCTGCCGGACCGGGCGCGGCTCGACCTCGCCGGGTGGGCGGCCGAGGACATTTTCGCCCATTCATGAGGCTGCCGCCGGCAAAACCCAGGCTTTGCGGCCCTTCCCCGGCCATATTCCCAGGGGATTTTTGCGTTACCGCCCTGTAAGATGCACGAGGGCCGCAATCGATTCAGCGGCTTGAGCATGACGCCGAAAAGCTGCCCCGGACTTGATCCGGGGGTGGGGACCGGCTCTCGGAAAAGATCAATGCTCCGGTAAGGACGGATCGAGGATGAACCGTTGACTTTGGCCATGGAAGCCGAGGAAGCGGCCACGCACGGCTGGACGGCGTCGAGCCGTGGGGGCCTCGATCGGGCGTTCCGCGCCGCGGCGCGGCACAGCCGCCACGTCCGCTTCCTGCGCGTCGCGCTCCCTGCCCTCGTCGCGATCGGCATCGTCGCCGTTTCGCTCGCCACTTGGTTCAGCCCGGCGCGGCTCCTGGCCAAGTTGCCGACCGGCGGCTCCCTCGGCTCAATGGGAATATCAGGGACGAAGATCACGATGGAGTTGCCGCGCCTCGAGGGCTACACCCGCGATGCGCGGCCCTACGTATTGACGGCGAAGTCGGCCGCCCAGGACCTGACCAAGCCGGACAACGTGGAGCTGAATGAAATCCACGCCAAGATGGAAACGACCGACAAGGCGGTGGTCGAAATGTCGGCGGCCAGCGGTCTTTACCACAGCAAGGCGGACCAGCTCATTCTGCGCGAGCACATCGTGTTGACTTCCTCGACCGGTTACGAGGGCCATCTCACCGAAGCCGTCGTCGATATGCACAGCGGCCACATCGTTTCCGACAAACCGGTCGAGGTGAAGCTGCTCAACGGCCTGCTCAATGCCAACCATCTCGAGGTCGACGGAGACCTGATCAGGTTCGACGGCGGCGTGACGTTGAACATGGACGGTCGCTCCTTCAGTCCGGCGGGGGGAAGCCCCGGGCAATGACGCGGCGTATCCGATATGTGGGCAGCGTCGGCGCGGTGGTCGCCGTCATCGTGGCGGCGGGTTGGGCGGCTGCCGCCCAGACCGGCGGGCACGGTGCGCCGGCTGCCCAGGGCACGCAGGGCGTGGCCAATCCGCTGCAGGGCTTTTCGCAAAACAGCGGCCAGCCGATCAAGATCGAGTCCACGAGCCTCGAAGTGCGCGACAAGGATCATCTCGCCACCTTCATCGGCAACGTCCATGTGGTCCAGGGCGACACCACGATGACGTGCAAGACGCTGGTGGTGTATTACGATCAAAGCGCGGGCCCGACCGCCGCGCCGCAAAAAAGCGGGCCATCGGGCTCCGGCAACCAGCAGATCAAGCGGCTCGAGGCCAAGGGCGGGGTCGTGATCACCCAAAAGGAGCAGACGGCGACCGGCGACAGCGGCGTGTTCGACATGAAGACCAACACGGCGACCCTGATCGGCAACGTCGTGGTGACCCAGGGCCAGAACGTCGTGCGCGGCGACAAGCTGGTGGTCGACATGACCACCGGCGTTTCGCGGGTCGAGGCCGGCAAGTCGACCAAGGGCCGGGTCGAGGGGTTGTTCCTTCCCAACAGCCCGCCGGGCGGCCAGCCCGGCAGTGCGCCCGGCGGCGGCGCCAAGGAAGCCAAGCCGTCCGCGCCGTTAAAGATAAATTGAGACCGGGAATCGGTAATCAGTGGTCGGTAATCAGATCAAACGTTATGGCTATTGTGAGCGATCTGATTACTGACGCCTGACCCCTGATCCCTGGTATCGAGGCTGGTGTGCTCGCCGATATCCTTGCCTTGTTCCGACGTCGCGCGCCCGCGCGCAAGCGCAAACCGGCATCCGGCGGCTGGCAGGTCGATTTGCGCCCGGTCGAGGGACCGATGTTCGAATCGCAGGGCGTGCTCGGGGGCGCGCCGCGCCGCGTCCGCAAGGACCGGCGCGGTCCCACGCCGGTGCGGCGGGCCGGCGCGGATGGCTATCTTGCCGTGCACGGGCTGGAGAAGAGTTTCGCCGGCCGCAAGGTGGTCAGGGGAACAAGCCTCTACGTGCGCCGCGGCGAAGCGGTCGGCTTGCTCGGCCCCAACGGCGCCGGCAAGACCACCGTATTCTACATGATCACCGGGTTGATCCCGGCCGATCGCGGCCGCATCGAGCTTGACGGATACGACGTCACCAAGCTCCCGATGTATCAGCGCGCCCGCCTCGGCATCGGCTATCTGCCGCAGGAGGCTTCGATCTTCCGCGGCCTCAACGTCGAGGACAATATCCGGGCCGTGCTGGAGCTGATCGAGCCCGACCGCCGCAAGCGCGAGCGCGATCTCAATGCGCTCCTGGATGAGTTCAACATCGCGCGGCTGCGCAAGACGCCGTCGATCGCGCTCTCGGGCGGCGAGCGGCGCCGCGTCGAGATCGCGCGGGCGCTGGCGACGCGTCCGGCCTACATGCTGCTGGACGAGCCGTTCGCCGGCATCGATCCGATCGCCGTCGGCGACATTCAGGCGCTGGTGCGCCATCTGACCCAGCGCGGCATCGGGGTGCTGATCACCGACCATAATGTCCGCGAGACCCTGGGGCTCACCGACCGCGCCTACATCATCTATTCGGGAGAGGTATTGATGGAAGGTCACGGCGAGGACATCGTCGCCAACCCCGAGGTGCGGCGGCTCTATCTGGGCGAGGAATTCCGGCTTTAGCGCATGTTCCCGACACGCCGGCCCCGGCCCCCGGATCAAGTCCGGGGCAAGCCTTGATCCGGGTGGGTACCGGTTTCCCGCCTGCGCGAAGCCCTGGCACGGCTCGTCAATCGGCGGATGCTTCGGCGGGCGAAGGCAGGTCGGAAAAGATCGTGCTCCAACAATGAGGTAGAGCGGGATGACGGTGCGACGAAAGCCCGTCCCGCTTTATGATTGCCGCGATATTTTGCCCCAGTTTTAACCCGATTTTGCGACGAGTCGTGTAGTCTGCCGAAAGTGGAGGCGGACGCCGAGGTGAAATCGGCGGACGAATTGATTACAGAGATGCCATGGCGTTGACGCAAAAACTCGAGATGCGGCAGAGCCAGGCTCTGGTGATGACGCCGCAGCTGATGCAGGCCATCAAGCTGCTGCAGTTGTCCAACCTGGACCTGGCCGCCTACGTGGAAGGGGAGCTCGAACGCAATCCCTTGCTCGAGCGCACCGCCGAGGGCGAAGGCGAGGGCGAGACTGGTGCGGCGGAGGCGGAAAGCCGGCCCGAGGAACCGAACACCGATTGGACGCGCCCGGATCGCGAGATGAGCCCCGGCGCCATCGAGGAGCGCCTCGATACGAATCTCGACAACGTATTCCCCGACGACGCCGGTGCGGCGCCGGCGCGTACCGGTGCCGACTCGCCGATGGGCTATTCGCAATGGGCCGGGGTCGGGGCCGGCGGGCGCGAGGACAGCAACTACGATCTCGAGGCTTTCGTGTCGGCCGAGGAAACGCTGGCCGACCACCTGGCCGAGCAGCTCGCATTGGCGATCGTGGATCCCGCCCGCCGCATGATCGGGCAGTATCTCATCGATCTCGTCGATGAGGCCGGCTACCTGTCGGGCGACCTCGCGGCGGTGGCCGAGAAGCTCGGCGCCCCGCTCGCCGAGGTCGAGGCGGTGTTGGCCGTGCTGCAGGGCTTCGAGCCGCTGGGGGTGTGCGCCCGCGATCTTCCCGAATGCCTCGCCATCCAGCTCAAGGAGCGCGACCGCTACGATCCGGCGATGCAGACGCTCGTCGCCAGCCTCGACCTGCTGGCGCGGCGCGACGTTGCCGCGCTGCGCAAGGTGTGCGGCGTCGACGAGGAAGACCTCGCCGAGATGATCGCCGAGATCCGGCGCCTCAATCCGAAGCCGGGCCTGGCATTCGGCTCGACTCTCGTTCAGCCGATCGTGCCCGACGTGTTCGTGCGCCCGGGCCCCGACGGCGGCTGGCTGGTGGAGCTCAATTCCGACACGCTTCCCAAGGTTCTCGTCAACCAGACCTATCACGCGGAAATTTCGAAGACCGCGCGCGGCAATTCCGATAAAGCCTATCTCGCCGACTGCCTGCAGACCGCGACCTGGCTCATTCGCGCGCTCGACCAGCGCGCCCGCACCATCCTCAAGGTCTCGACCGAGATCGTGCGCCAACAGGACGCCTTCTTCGCCCACGGCGTCCGGCACTTGCGTCCGCTCAACCTCAAGACCGTGGCCGACGCCATCGGCATGCACGAGTCGACGGTGTCGCGCGTGACCGCGAACAAATACATGGCCACCAACCGGGGCATATTCGAGCTGAAATATTTCTTCACCTCGGCGATCGCGGCCGCCGACGGCGGCGAGGCGCACTCGGCCGAGGCGGTGCGTCACCGCATCCGGCAAATGATCGAAACGGAAAACCCGCAGGACGTCCTGTCCGACGACACGATCGTGGACAAGCTGCGCGAGGCCGGTATCGACATCGCGCGGCGCACCGTCGCAAAATATCGCGAGGCCATGCGCATACCTTCCTCGGTGCAGCGGCGCCGCGACAAGCAGGCGGCGATGGGTGCGGCCGGCTGAGCGCCGGCCGGTGAGACCGCGACCGGAAACCGGGATTATCGTCATGCCGTTTCGCGTTTCGGGAAAGAACATCGACATCGGCGAGGCGCTGCGCGAGCGGGTCAATGCCCGGCTGGTCGAGGCGCTCAGCAAGTACTTCGACGGGGGCTATTCCGGTCACGTGACGGTGGCCAAGGACGGCTTCGGCTTCCGCACGGAATGCGCAATTCATCTGGATTCCGGCGTCACCCTGGAGGCGGAGGCGATGGCGGCCGATGCCTATGCGAGCGCCGACCAGGCGGCGATCCGCATCGAGAAGCGGCTGCGGCGTTATAAGCGGCGGCTCAAGGATCGCCAGGCGACGCGCCTGGATCGGCCGCCCCGCTGACGCAAGCGGCTCGGCCCGGCGGTCGTATGCCTTTGTCGCGGCAGCCTTATTCGGCGGCTACGGATAACCGCGGGAGGCGATCTATCGGCCTTGCGCGGCCGCCGACGCCCATTGACGGCCGAACGGCCGGTCCCTATGGTCCGCCGCCTTGCGCCGAATATAGCCGCACGCCCCCCGATCTTTGGACCGGTATTCATGCCGCTTACCGACCTTGTCGCGCCGAACGCGGTCATTCCGGCATTGAAGGTCACCAGCAAAAAGCAGGTGATCCAGGAATTGTCCGCCAAGGCCGCGAAGCTCACCGGCCAGAGCGAGCGGGTCGTTTTCGAGACGCTGCTGCAACGGGAGAAGCTGGGCTCGACCGGGGTCGGCAACGGCATTGCCATCCCGCACGGCAAGCTCCCCAAGCTGGAGCGGCTGTTCGGTTTGTTTGCCCGGCTCGATCGCCCGGTCGATTTCGAAGCGCTCGACGGTCAGCCGGTGGATTTGATCTTCCTGCTGCTGGCGCCGGAGGCCGCCGGTGCCGATCACCTCAAGGCGCTTGCCCGGGTGGCCCGGCTGCTGCGCGATCAGGACGTTGCCCGCCAGCTGCGCGAATCCCGCGACGCCGAGGCGTTGTTCGCGGTGCTCGCCCTCAATCCGTCGGCCGCCGCCTGAAATCCCTCCCCTGAAAGGGGAGGGTGGACGCGTGCGAAGCGCGCGGCCGGGTGGGGTCCCTGCTCCAAACACCTGCGTGTGCGAAAAGAGCCCCCACCCTGACCCCCCCCGCTTTGCGGGGGAGGGATAAGAGATCACGATTTTCAGTGAACGCTGACCGTGTCGAGGTCGTGGCAGGCGGCGCCGGCAACGGCAGCGGCGCGATTGTCCGTGATCATGATCGGGGTACCGTCAGCCGCATGCAGCGCGAACAGCGCCAGCCCCGGCTCGAGCTGCGGCGCCTTGGGGTAGATGAACGGCACATCCTCGGAGCGGATCGCCTTGATATAGGCGAGTCTGCTGCCGCCGAGCACGGCGAAAGCCTCGGCCGACATGACGGGGGGACGCGACAGAACCGGCTCGCTCATGGCCTCTACTCCTCGACCAATCCATTGGTCGCGGACGGCCGCGAGCGGGTTCAATCGCTATCCCTCCCCTGAAAGGGGAGGGCGTAGGCGGCCTGCGGCCGCCGTTGAACAACTACGCCGATGCGAAGCGTCGGCTATGCGCGAAGCGGCGGGGGTGGGGTTCTCTCATAATCACAGGGATGCCGGGAGTGCGGCCACCCCACCCGGCTCGCTTCGCTCGCCACCCTCCCCTTTCAGGGGAGGGATGAAAGCGGGCGATGCCGCACAAACGAAATTGACCGAGGTGCTTGGCGGTCAGTGCACGCTCACCGGCTCGAGCTCGTGGCTCCAGGCATTGGCGACGGCCGACTCGCGGCTGTCGGTGATCACGATCGGCGTGCCGTCGGCTGCATGCAGCGCGAACAGTTTCGTGCCGGGTTCGAGCTGTGGCGCCTGCGGAAACAGGCGCTTCACGTCTTCCGGGCTGATCGGCTTGACATAGGCGATCTTGCCGCCGCCGAGCACTGCAAGCGCTTCCGGCGAGATGGCGGGCAAGGGTTGGTGTTCGTTGGTCATGGCCCTCGACTCCTTTCCTGTCGAGTCCGGTTCATCCGTCAATCGTGCTGCTTGATGGCGATCGTCTTCACCACGCGCTCCGGCTCTGGACGCGCGAGGTCGATCGACAGCAGCCCGTTCTTCAGGTCGGCACCAAGCACGTCCATGCCGTCTGCGAGCACGAAGGTGCGCTGGAACTGCCGCGCGGCGATGCCGCGATGCAGGTATTGCCGGGCCTTGTCGTCCTGCTGGCGTCCGCGGATGACGAGCTGGCTTTCCTCGATGCTCACATCGAGCTGGTCGCTGGTGAACCCGGCTACCGCGAGCGTGATGCGAAGGCGCTCGGGGAACTCGGCGTCGCGGGCGAGCCGCTCGATGTTGTAGGGAGGATAGCCGTCGGCCCCCTTGGTGACGCGGTCGAGCGCTCGCTCGATCTCGTCGAATCCGAGCAGGAACGGACTGGAAAGCGACGGAACTCTGGACATTGTTGCAAAGCCCTTGTGAGCGACTTTGCCGGGGCCCATCGGGCGCCCCGGTAGGGCAAATATGGGGACGAGACCTTAAGGGTTCAAGAATCGAGCGGAATCGGCCGGAAATGGCCTGAAACGGCGCGCGGACCCGAGCGGGTCAGCGGGAGAGGCGCCGGCCGGCGGTCGAGAACAGGTGCAGCCGGTCGGGCGCGGCGAGGGCACGCACCCGCTCGCCCGGCGCCGGTGCCACAGTACCCGGGACGCGCACGATGATCTCGCCGCGGCCGACGGCGGGGGTCCCGTAGACGAAGCATTCGGGGCCGACCCGCTCGACCGCCGTCACCGCAAGATCGAGCGAAAGCCCCGCCGGCGGTCCCGGTTGCGCGCCCGCGAACTTGAGCTCGTCCGGCCGCACGCCGATCACGGCCCCCTCCGCCGGGACCGCGTGCCCTGGCGCCAGCGCGGCCGCCTCGGCGGCGCTCACCTGCAGGAGGTTCATCGGCGGTGCGCCGATGAAGGCCGCCACGAACGTGGTCGCTGGCTTCTCGTAGACCTCGAGCGGTGCGCCGATCTGTTCGACTTGGCCGGCGTTCATGACCACCAGCAGGTCGGCGAGCGTCATCGCCTCGAGCTGGTCGTGGGTGACGTAGATCGACGTGGTCGCGAACGCGCGCTGCAGCTTGCGGATTTCGACCCGCATGGAGACGCGCAGCTTGGCGTCCAGGTTCGACAGCGGCTCGTCGAACAGGAACGCCTTGGGCTGGCGCACGATCGCCCGACCCATGGCGACGCGCTGGCGCTGGCCGCCGGAGAGCGCGCGCGGCTTGCGGTCAAGCAGCGCGGCGATCTCCAGGGTCTTGGCCGCTTCGCGCACACGGCGGTCGATCTCCTGTCTCGGCACGCGACGATTGCGCAGGCCGTACGCCATGTTGTCGTAGACGCTCATGTGCGGGTAGAGCGCGTAGTTCTGGAACACCATGGCGATGTCCCGCTCGGCCGGCTCGCGCGCGTTGACGACTTCTCCGCCGAGCGCGACCTCCCCGCCGGTGATCGTCTCCAGCCCCGCCACCATGCGCAGCAACGTCGACTTGCCGCAGCCGGACGGGCCGACCAGCACGCAGAACTGGCCGTCGGGAATCGTCAAGCTGACGTCGCGGACCGCGGCGACGCCGCCCGCATAGACCTTGGTCACGTTGCGCAGCGCGACTTCGACCACGTCACCTCTCCGTCCCGACCGTAAGCCGTCCGCTCCTGAGCAGGTCGGCAAGCCCGCCGGCAAGGGTATCGAGGAGCTTCTCCCCCTTCGCGCGGCTGGCGCGGCGCGCGTCGCCGTTGACGCCGCTCGCGGTGATCTCCTTAAACGAGCGGAAGCGCGCCGGCACGGTGCGCCACGGGCTGCGCGGCTCCGGCCCCCCGAACGCCTCCGCGATGCGCTCGTGCCGCACGAGGTCGGGGGCGAGGACCATCATCAACGAGGTTTCCACCTCGCAGGCGTGCTGCACCGTGGTCTGATCCTCGAGCAGCGGCGCGATGTCCGTGCGCGTCAGCTCGAAATAGGTGGCGGCGAACACCCGCAAATTGGTCTCGCGCGCGAAGTCCGGCAGGAACGCGTTGAGCGCGGCGATGTTGCCGCCGTGGCCGTTGACGATGAGCACGCGGGTGAAGCCGTGCCGCTCGATGCTCTT
>DASZJC010000252.1:0-1846 GCA_035948495.1 Xanthobacteraceae bacterium
TGCGCGCGCCGCTCAGGTGTTCTTGCCGGGACGGCCGCGCTTGGCCAACAGCGCGTCGAGACGCGGATACACCCGGCGCGCGTTGCCCTCGAAGATCTTGTAGCGGCTCGCCTCGCCCAGGCTTTTGACCTGGTCGATGTAGCGTTTGGTGTCGTCGAAATAGTGGCCGGTTTCCGGATCGATGCCCTTCACGGCGCCGACCATCTCCGAGGCGAACAGGATGTTGTCGACCGCAATGACCTTGGCGAGCAGCTCGATGCCCGGCAGATGATAGACGCAGGTGTCGAAAAAGACGTTGTGCATCAGGTGTTCGGCAAGCGGCGGCCGCTTCATGTCCTGGGCCAGGCCGCGGTAGCGGCCCCAGTGGAACGGCACCGCCCCGCCGCCGTGCGGGATGACGAATTTCAGCGTCGGGAAATCCTTGAACAGATTGCCCTGGAGGAGCTGCATGAACGCGGTCGTGTCGCCGTTGATGTAATGCGCGCCGGTGGCGTGGAAGCACGGATTGCAGGACGAGGAGACGTGGATCATCGCCGGCACCTCGAGCTCGCACAGCTTCTCGTAGATCGGGTACCAGTGCTTGTCGGTCAGCGGCGGATCGGTCCAGTAACCGCCGGACGGATCGGGATTGAGGTTGACGCCGACGAAGCCCAGCTCCTGCACGATGCGTTGAAGCTCGGGGATGCAGTTGCGGGGCGACACCCCCGGAAACTGCGGCAGCTGGCCGACGCCGACGAAATTATCGGGCAGCAGGCTGCAGATTCGGTGGATGAGGTCGTTGGAGATCGCCGTCCACTGAATGCTGATGGCCTCGGTGCCGACGTGATGCGCCATGCCGGAGGCGCGCGGCGAGAAGATGGTGAGATCGCTGCCGCGTTCCTTCTGGAACTTGAGCTGCGGCTCGACGCTCTTGACCAGAATCTCGTCGCTGATGCCCAGATCGGTCGAGGTCGGCTTGCGGGCGGAATCGGCGAGCCCGGCGAGCTGCTTGTCGCGGAAGAGGTGGAGCGCCTGCGGCTCGGTCGTGTAGTGACCGTGGATATCGATGATCATGGGACGGCAGCCTCTCGGGTTGGGCGACGAAACCGACGTGCGATAGGATACATCCCGGCCGGGCCGGGCCGGGCGCGGAGCCCGACGCCGCAGGACCGATCGCACCGCCCGGCGGGGCGAGGTCGCGACCCCGTCCGAGCGCGAGGAGTAGCATGACGCCCGCGGAGTCAAGTGTCACCATCCCGGCGCTTCAGCAGATGAAGCGAGAGGGGAAAAAGAGCGTCGGCGTGGTCGCTTGGGACTACCAGATCGCGCGGATCGCCGACCGCGCCGGGGTCGACTTCGTCTCCGTCGGGGACTCGGTCGGGGTCAATTTGTGGGGCCATTCCAATCCGCTCGAGGTCACGCTCGACGAGATGCTCGTGTGCTGCAAGGCGGTCCGCCGCGGCGTCGAGCGGGCGCTGGTGAGCTGCGACTTCCCCTTCGGTCCGCTGCAGGAGGGGACCGCGAGCGCGGTGCGGGCCGCCATCCGCCTGGTCAAGGAAGGCGGCGCCGACATGATCAAGCTCGACGGCGCGGCCGACTTCCCCGACGCGGTGCGCGCCCTCGTCCGCGCCGGCATCCCGGTGTTCGCGCAGTTCGGGATCACGCCGCAGACCGCCCTGAAATTCGGCATACCCTACGCCGCCCAGTCGGCGCCCGGCGCGCAGGCGCCGCCGGCGATGACGGCGAAGCTCGTGGAGGAGGCGAAGCTCCTCGAGGCCGCGGGCGCGTCCCTCCTCGACTTCACCAATTCCGGCCCGGTGGCGGGCGCCGCGGTGGTGAAGGCCGTCGCCATCCCGGTGATCGGCGG
>DASZJC010000253.1:0-4230 GCA_035948495.1 Xanthobacteraceae bacterium
CGCAAATCCCGCTTCATCCATCAGCTGCCGGTCGGGCCGGACCGCGTCCTGCTCGTTCATGCGGTCAGCCATCTGCGCCTCGCCGTTGGTCCGGAGGTGAGCCGCGCGGTCGACTACTTCGAGCGACCGCGCGTCCTGCCGTCGGACTATGCCGGCCTTGCCGAGCTTTTGGCCTGCGACCGCGCCATCCTCGAGGGCTGCGTCAATACGTTGTTCGAGCGCGGCGTGCTGACCGAGCGGAGCCCTGACGAGGAGCTCGCCGACATCACCGCGAAGCTGAGTGCGACCCACGGGCGCGATCCGGTCGAGCTTCTCGAGCGTTACCGGCGCGAGCTGAAGGAGGGCTCGGCGCCCTACTGGGCCGCGGGGACGGCCTACGGGCTTGCCGATCTCGGCGGCACCAAGAAGCGCTTCGACCTCATCCTGCTCGGCGAATGCGACATCCACATGGAGGCGGACTTCCTGCGGCGCGAGGCGGCGCGGCGCGGCCTCGACCTGCGCGTGGCGGCGACGTTCCCGGACGATTTCGCGTTCGCGAGCGAGCACAAGCACGACGCGATCCTGATCGGTGCGCTGCGCGCGCGCCACACCATCGCGGGGGACCTCGAGCCGGGGCAAACGGCGCACCACGCGCACTATGTCGCGCACGCGCGGCTCATCCTCGAGCGGCTGCGCGAGCGGACCTCCGCCCCGATCCTGATCGACAATCTGCCGGAGCCGACGGTTCAGCCTCTCGGCCTCGCCGAGCGCGGCCTCGCCGGCCACCGCAACCGCTTCCGCCTCACCAACGTGGCGCTCGCCGATCTCGTGGAATCGTTTGCCGACGTCCACGTCGTCGACGTCGCCGCCGCGCTCGCGGCGATCGGCTCCGCGCGCATGCTCGACGACGGGCAAGTGGGCTTCACCCATCTCGGCTCG
Organism: Xanthobacteraceae bacterium; assembly: GCA_035948495.1. Lineage (GTDB taxonomy): Bacteria > Pseudomonadota > Alphaproteobacteria > Rhizobiales > Xanthobacteraceae > AP-16. Next base: position 919 of record DASZJC010000253.1, read on the forward strand.
CCCGGCTGGCTGCTGCAGCGGCCGGAGAGCGAGAAGGCGGCGGTGCACGGAATTTTTCCCGACATGGCGGAGCTGGCGCGCTCGGTCGACGCCGATCCGTACGGCCGCGAGGCGGCGGTCGCGCGAACGCACGTCGACGCGCTCGCCGTCGTTCTCGGGCTCGACCGCAAGAAATGCGTCATTGTCGACCTCGACGGGACCTTATGGCCGGGCGTTCTCGCCGAGACCGGCAGCCCGTTCGCGTGGGACCCGGCGATCAGCGGCGTGTTCTCCTACGTCGGGCTTTATTTCGGGCTGCACGAGGCCCTGCTCTGCCTCAAGCGGCGCGGCATCGTGCTCGCCTGCGTGAGCAAGAACGACGAGGCCACGGTCAAGGAGCTGTGGAAATACCCCGATCACTACCCACGCCAGCGGCTCCTCACCCTCGACGACTTCGTGACCTGGCGCATCAACTGGAACGACAAGGTCGACAACATCCGCTCGATCGCCGAACAGCTGGGCTTCGCGCTCGAGACCTTCCTGTTCGTCGACGACCACCCGATCGAGCGGGATCGCGTGCGCACGCGGCTGCCCGAGGTCGAGGTGTGGGGCGAGAACCCGTTCGGTCTGCGCCGCGCGCTGCTCGACGACCCGCGGCTGCAGCTGCCGCGCATCACCGCGGAGACCGCGGCGCGCACCGACCTGGTCAAGGCGCAACTCGGCCGCCAGCAATTTCGCGCGGAAACCCTCGACGAGGCCGATTATATCGCCTCGCTGAACATCCGGTGCCGCATCGAGCGCCTCGGCGCGGGCGCCAAGCTCGAGCGCATCGCCGAGCTGTTCCAGCGCACGACCCAGTTCAACACGACCGGCCACAGGTTTTCGGCCGCCGAGCTCGCCGCCATGCTGTCCGATCCCGACACGCATGTTTTCTCGATCGAGGTCGCCGACCGGTTCGGCGATCACGGGCTGGTCGGGGCGGCGGTGGTCGAGGGCGGCGAGATCAAGGGCCTGGTCATGAGCTGCCGCGTGCTGGGGCTCGGCGTGGAACACACGTTCCTGCAGCACATCGTGCAGACGCTCAAATCCGACCTCGACGCGCTCACCGCGCGCATCGTCGCGACGCCGCGCAACATTCCGGTCCGCAACATCTATCGCGACAACGGCTTTGTCGCCGAGGAAGACGGGAGTTGGCGCCTGAAGTGCGCGTGATAACAATAATCGCTCAATAAATGCGACGTCATCCAGAGAGCGCGTGAAACAAACGTTGAGTTTGCGGCCTTACCGCTATGCCGCGGCAGTCGGCGCCAGCAGCTGCGCCTGCAGCTGGATGAGCGTCTCAAGGATGTTATAGCTCGCCGGCGGCTGGGTGGCGGCCGCCGTCGTCGTCGTCGTCCCGCTGGCGTTAGATGCCTGGGCCGGCATCGTCAGCGTGACCTCGGAACCGTCCGCATAGGTGATCGTGGTCGTGGTCGAACCGTCGGCGTTGGTCGCGGTCGCGCTCGAGGCGCCGTCCGCCGACGTCCCCAACAGGCTCGTGAGCGGATCCGATTGGCCGGACTGCGATTGGCCCGCGAAAGCTGCGTGGTGATGGTGGTGCCCATGCGCGCCGCTGCTCGGGGTCGCGGTGCCGAACTCGCCCGGGGCGATCGCGGCGTCGCCGCTTGGGTTGATTTGGTTGGACGGCGCAGTACCCGCGGCAGCTTTGCCGTCGGCGCCGAAGGCGGAGTCCGGGGCGGATTTGCCCGCCGTGCCGTCCCCGTCGGCGGCAAACAAAGAGAATAGCGATTGCAACGGCGTCCCCGCGGCGGTGTCGGTGCTGCCGGCCGTTCCGGTTGTCGCGGCGGCCGTGCCGGCGCTCGTTCCCGGTGTCGCTGCCGTGCCCGTGGACCCCGCCGTACCGCCGGCTTGCTGGCTCTGATTCCAGATCAGGAAGCCGAGCACCTCGGGGCTGAGCGCAGTCTGTGCGGTCGTTCCCGTCGCCGGCGGGGCAAATTGCGGAGCGCTCGCGGGCGCCTCCTGGCCGCTCGCGTCTTCGGCCGCGAACTGGCCGGCGCCGATGCCGCCGGCCGCGGCACCGGCATTCGCCATCTGCTGCGCCTGCAGCGAAGACAGCAGCTCCCACGCACTGTTTGCCGCCGCGCCAAGAACGAGCATGCCGTGCTCCATGAGTCGGCCGAGCAATCGCCTGCGTGGCGCGCAGCAAGTTGCATGCCATGGTGCAAAGGCTGATTATCGCCGGCCAATGCGCGCCTTCTCGGCCGCGCGGGACGGCAGGAATTGCACGGCCGCGGCCGCGGCGGCAAAAATTGCCCGGACTTTCACGTCGGGTTAACGCCGCACTACCAGGACCGAACAGGTGGCGTAGCGCACCACATGGGCAGCGTTCGAGCCGAGGAAATAGGACCGCTTGCCCGGTCGGTGCGAGCTCATGACGATGAGGTCGGCGGCGAGCGCGGTCGCCTCCTCGATGATCTCGTGATAGACGCCGCCCTGGCGTACGGTCACCGATACGTGCCGCTCATCGAGCCCGCATTCCTTGGTGACGATCTCGAGCGCCTCCTCGGCCGTGCGCCGCTGCTGCTCGTCGAAATCCGCCGGGACGTAGGCGGCGAGATCCGCCGGGGTGATCGGCAACACGTTGAGCAACCGCACCGATCCGCCCGAGGCGCGCGCCAGGGTGACCGCGGTCTCGATCGACGGCGTGCCGAGATCCGGATGGGCGAGATCGATGGGGACGAGAATCCGTCTGAACACCGGCTGATTCCTTTCCGCGCGTGCGGCGGATATTGCCACATCCCCGGGCCACGGCGCTTGTTCTTAATCGGCGCTCGGCGGCTCGGCTTCTTCCTCCGCGGCGGCGGTTCGCCGGGCGATCAGATCGGGCACGAGATCGGCGAGCGCCGGCCGCGCGAGAGCCACGAACGGCAACGGCCGCGCGACCTCGATCGCGGCGAGGCCGAGCCGCGCCGTGAGCAGACCGTTGAGCACGCCCTCGCCCAGCCGCGCGGACAGCTTGGCGGCGACCCCGTGGCCGAGAACCTGCTGAATGAGCCCGTCGCCCGCCGCCATGCCGCCGGTCATGGCGAGATGCGCGATCACGTGGCGGACCAGGCGGATCAACCCGAGCGTGCCCGGCCGGCCGCCGTAGAGATCGGCGAGGCGCCGGATCAGCAGGACCGCGTTGACCAGCACGAACAGCATGTCGACGGCCGCGCGCGGGCTCACCGCGGTGAGCACCGACACGCGCCGCGCCGCGGCGGCAACGAGCCGGCGCGCCTCCTGATCGAGCGGCCCCATCAGCTCGCGCTCGGCCAGGCGCACGAGATCGGC
>DASZJC010000254.1:0-7199 GCA_035948495.1 Xanthobacteraceae bacterium
GGGGTTCGCACCATCCTCTCCGCCCTGGTGATTGCGATCGTGCTGCGCACCTTCCTGGTGCAGCCGTTCTCGATTCCGTCCGGCTCGATGGAGCCGACCCTCCTGATCGGCGACTACCTGTTCGTGCTGAAATTCCGTTACGGCTACAGCCATTACTCACTGCCGTTCTCGCCGCCGCTGTTCTCCGGGCGCATCCTCGGGTTCGCGCCGCACCGCGGCGACGTCGCCGTGTTCCGGCCGCCGGAGCAGCCGGGAACCGACTTCATCAAGCGCATCATCGGGCTGCCGGGCGATCGCATCCAGGTCATCGACAGCGTCGTTCAGATCAACGGGGTGCCGGTTCGCCGCGAGCCCGCCGAGGATTTCGTCGGCGAGGATCCCTGCGTGTCCATGGGCGGCGCGAGGCCGACCGTTCGCGTCAAGCAGTGGCGCGAGACGCTGCCGAACGGCGTTTCCTACGACACGTTGCAATGCTCCGACCGCCACGGCTTCCCGAACACGACGCCGGTCTACGCGGTCCCGCCCGATCACTTCTTCATGATGGGCGACAACCGCGACAATTCGGAGGACAGCCGGTTTTCCGACGTCGGCTTCGTGCCGTTCGAGAACTTCATCGGCCCGGCGGAGTTCATCTTCTTCTCGGTGCGCGGCAGCCCGTGGGCGGTCTGGCAATGGCCATGGACCATACGATGGGACCACATGCTGCGGCCGATCCATTGAACGTCCGGCCCCGAAACCGGCGTTGAAGGAGCGCATGGGAAGATGCCGGGCAAGCGTGTGCAATTCGACGAGGAGATGTGGGCTGCGCTCGACCTCTTGGCGCGCGACCGCATGGCGGACTTCCAGGAACTGGCGGACGAGGCGTTCGCCGATCTCCTGCGCAAGCACGGCCGGCCGACCGACCTCGAGTCGGCGCTGCGCCAGAGCGCAGGCGAAACCGCGCCGCCTCCGGCCACGGCGAAGCGCGGCCGGCGCGTTATCTCGTAATGCTCGACCGCCTGCGCCGCCGCGATGGCGGCCCCTTGCCGCGCTTGAACGCGCCGCGCTCGCGCCGGTGCATCACGCTTTGACGTCCATGCAGGCTCCTCGACCCGCTGGATTGTCAGCTCGCCAGGGCCGGGCGCGCGAGCTTGGCGGAATCGAGGGCTTCGCGAATGACGCGGCCGAGCGCCGAAATCTGGTAGGGCTTGCGCAGCACCGGGAATTCGGGATCGGTCTCGAAAATCTTCGCGTAACCCGTGGTGAGCACGGTCGGGATATCCGGATGGCGCTCCTTGGCCGTGCGCGCGAGCGCGAGGCCGTCCATCTCGCCCGGCAGCACGACGTCGGTGAATATCAGATCGGGGCGCTGACCGGCGCCGAGCCGCGCGAGCGCGGAAGGCGCGGATTCGACCGCCGCCGTGCGATAGCCGAGCTGCTCCAAGAGCGACACCGCGACCTCGCGCACGTCGTCATTGTCCTCGACGACGAGGATGGTTTCCCCGCCCGCCGCCAACAGATGATCCGAGGCGTCGGTCGCGGGCCGATCGACTTGGCCGTGGCTGCGCGGCAGGTACAAAGCGACCGTCGTGCCGCGCCCGACTTCGCTCGCGATCTCGACCGTGCCGCCCGAGCGTCGCGCGAAGCCGTAGACCTGCGACAGTCCCAATCCGGTCCCCTTCTCGGCCGCCTTGGTCGTGAAGAACGGCTCGAACACCTTGGCGACGATGTCGGCGGGAATGCCGCAGCCGGTGTCGCTGACCCGCAGCGCGACGAACTCGCCGGTGAGCCCGTCGCGGGCGTCACCGGGACCGAGCCGCACGTTTTCCGCCGAGATCGAGATCCGCCCGCCTTCGGGCATGGCGTCGCGCGCGTTGACGACGAGGTTGACCAGTGCCAGCTCGATCTCCGACTTGTCCACGCTGACCGGCCAGATCGTCGATGCAACCTCGATCGACAGCGCGATGTTCACGTGCAGCGAGCCGGACAGCACGTCGCGGATGCCGTTGACGGTCTCGGCCGGGCTGATCACGGTGGGATTGAGCGGCTGGCCGCGCGAGAACGAGAGCAACTGGCGGGTCAGGCTTTCGCCGCGGGTCGACGCAATCTGAATGGCCTCGAGCGCGCGCACGTCGCGCGGATCCGTCAGCCGCCTCTGCAGCCGTTGCGCGTGGCCGCTGACGATCATCAGCAGATTGTTGAAATCGTGCGCGACGCCGCCGGTCAGCTGCCCGAGCGCCTCCATTTTTTGCGACTGTGCCGCCTGCCGCTGCGCCTGCTCCAGGGCGGCGGCCGCTTCCTTTTCCGCCGTCACGTGGCGGCCGGCCACGTAGATCAGCCCGTTCTCGGCGGTCATCGTCCAGCTGATCCAGCGCCACGAGCCGTCCTTGTGGCGGAAGCGGTTTTCCATGCGCACGGTCGGCACGCCTTGCGCGAGCTGGGCCCGTCCGGCCTCGGAGTGAGCGGCATCCGCCGGGTGCCGCAGCTCGTCCACGTGCATGGACTTGATTTCCTGCTCGCTCAAACCGAGCAGCCGCATCCAGGCCGGATTGATGCTGATGAAATAGCCCTCGAAATTCGCCACCCCCAGCAAATCTTCCGACACGTTCCAGATGCGGTCGCGCTCGAGCGTCCGCTTTTCGACCTCCGATTCCAGCCGTTCGCTCAGCACGCGCAGCTCGCGTTCGGCCGCTTGGCGCGCCTGCTCCGCCTGCATGCGTTCCACCGCGAAGCCCAATTGGCGGGCGAGGTTGAGCGCGACGTCGATTTCGTGCGCCGCGAACGCGTGCGGTGTCTCGTAATACGCCATGAATTTGCCGGCGAGCCTGCCATGCGCCACGATCGGAATGAAGGCGAGCGCCCCGATGCCCTCCTTAGCCATCGCCGTTTGGATCGCTGCGGACAGATCGGCGCCGGCGGCCGCCGCGAGGCAAACCGGCTCCGGGTTGACGTCCCTGCGCGACCACGGGGAATGGCCCTCGATCGCGCGACGGTAGCGCTCGGACAATCCGCGCCAGGCGACAAACCGCATCACGCCGTGCTCGTCGAAGCGCTGAATCGAGGCGCGGCTGCAGTGCAGTGCGCTCAAGATCGCGTCGAGCGCCGCCTCGTAGACGTCGCTCAACGAGTCGGCGCGGTAGAGCCTGTTGGTGAATTCGTAGAGGGCTTTCTGCTCCTCCGCGCGCTGCGCCAGGGTCGTCTCGGTATGCCGGCGCTCGGTGATGTCGCGGGCGATCTTCGAGGCGCCGACGATTCTTCCTTCGGCGTTCCTCACCGGCGAAACCATCAACGACATGTCGATCAGCTTGCCGTCCTTGCGCCGGCGCACGGTTTCGTAGTGCTCGATGTGTTCGCCGCGCCGGATGCGAGCGAGGATCTTCGGCTCCTCCCCCCGAAGCTCGGGCGGTATCACGATCGTAATCGACTTGCCGATCGCCTCCTCGGCCGAATACCCGAACACCCGTTCGGCGCCCCGATTCCAACTGACGATCACCCCGTCGAGGTCCTTGCTGACGATCGCATCGCCGGAGGAATCGACGATGCTGGCAAGTCGCTGCCGCACCTGCTCGGCGCGTCGGCGCTCGCCCATGTCGAGCAAGGAGGCGATCCAGCCGTCGATTTGTCCCGCCCGATCCAGTTCGGGCGTGTAGATGCCGCACACGTGGCGCGGCCCGATGCCGGCGAAACGGATTTCAAGCTCGTATTGCGTGGGCTCGCCCCGGAGCACCTTCTCGATGTGCGGACGCACGGCGGCGAAGCCCTCTTGCCCGAGGATGTCGGCAACGTGCTTGCCGATCACGTCTTCGGGCCGGCGGCCGATCATCCGCGCGTAGGCGCGGCTGATGAAGCGGTAGCGCATGTCCCGGTCGAGCCGCGCGAGCATGAACGGCGTGCGATCGATGACCGCTTCCAGCTCCGCCCCGCGTGCGCGCAACGCCTCCTCGGCGCGCGTGCGGTCGGTGGTATCCACCACCATGTCGACGGCGCCGATCAGGGCTCCGGCGGGATCGAACAGCGGCGTGGGATGGAAGGCCAGGCGAACCCGGGTGCCGTCCGGCCGCTCGGCAATCGCTTCCATCCCTCTGATCGGCCGCTGCTGCGCGAGCGCCAGCGCCGTGGGGCTCCGGTCTTGCGGGAGCGGCGTGCCGTCCGGCGAAACGAGCTTGCACGGCCCGGCCCAGGGGGTCTCGCCTGGCTCCGGCCGCCGGCCCCATAGTTCGGCCGCGGGTTCATTATGATAAGTGAGGCGCCCGGCCGCGTCGGTCGCGTAGATGGCGGCGGGAAGCGCCCCGAGCAGTGCCTGGACGCCGCCCTCGCTGCCGAAAATTTTTGAGGAATCGTGTACTTTCTTCTCCGAAGGGGGCTCGCTACCCGGACGGGCCTTCCCAATGGTCATACGCAAGCCCTCGGCCGCACCTTCGCCTTAACAAGGCCAAGCGGTGGAAGGCCTGGCAAGTTCCACCGCCGCGTAGGTCTTTTTGCGCCACGCTCGCCCGGGCAATCGCATTTAACCGATCGCCAAGCCAGAGCGGTGCTTTACCGTCATTTCCTCAATACGATCAAGCTGCCGGCTTACGGCGGCACCTCGGTCGGGCCGGTCGGCGGCACGCCGATGGGCTCCCGCGACGGCGCGGGGCCCGGCTCGTTGGCCGGAACCTCGACCGGGACGTCGGGCTGCGGGACTTCCGGCGGCGTGCCGGGACGCGACGGAGCCGGCGGCTGCTGGTTCGCGCCGATGCCGCTCGGGCTGGTTTCCTGCATGGGAAGAGCCTCGGTTGCGCCGCGACATCAACCGCGCTGCGCCGCGTGTTGTTCCTTGCCGCAGTCCTATCGCAAGGTAGCAAAATACCGTGTCGTTCGGTTGCTGACGGGACCTTTCCGCCTCGTCGGCCGTTTCTTTCACGGTCCAGCTCGAAGCGGGAGCCTGCCATGGTCATGTCCAAGCGCGCGTTTTGTTCGCTGGCCGCCGGCGGGGCGCTCCTCGCGCTCGGCCGAGCGGCCGCGCAGGCGCCGCAGCCCACCGACGCGCCGCGCGACGTGCCGGACCTCAAGCTGAGCGCCGAACAGAAGCACACCGTCTATCAGGGCTTGACCGGCCCGCAGGCGAAGAACAATCCCGAACCGGTCGGATTTCGCGCAGCACCGGGGGCGCACGTGCCCGAGGCGATCAAGCTCGAGCCGATGCCGAAGCTCGTGGCCGATCTCGTGCCGAAGCTGGCCGACTACAAATATGCGGTCGTGTCGCGCCAGGTGATCATCGTCGATCCGCGCTCGAACACCGTGGTCGAGGCCATCGCGCAGTAGAGCATGATCCGGAGGCCGCAGGCTTATGCGGCGACGGTGAGGATCCAGGCAGCGAGCGCATCGAGCATTGCGGACCTTACTTCGGCGTCGCGGCGGCCCGTGCGGGCCGGCACGTGGAAGGAATGATCGGCCTCTTCGAACACGCGCAGCGAGGCGCGCCCGCCGAGCCGTTCGATCACCGGCCGCAGCAGCGCCAGATCCGCGAGCGCATCGCGGCTCCCCTGCAGGAACAGCATCGGGACGCGCACGTCGAAGAGATGGCGGGCGCGCTCGTCGGACGGCCGCCCCGCGGGATGGAGCGGAAAGCCGAGGAAGGCGAGGCCGCGCACGCCCGGCATGGGAGCCGCGGCCTGCGCCTGCGAGGTCATGCGGCCGCCGAACGACTTGCCGCCGGCGACGAGCGCGCAGGCGGGCGCGCGCCGGGCGGCTTCGGCCGCGGCGGCCCGCACCGTCGCTTGCGCGAGCGCGGGCGGATCGTGCCGCTTGGCGCGCCGCTCCATGTAGGGGAACTGGTAGCGCAAGGTCGCGATGCCGCGCGCGGCAAGCCCGGCCGCCACCGATGCCATGAACGGGTGCGCCATGCCGGCCCCGGCTCCATGCGCGAGCACAAAACAGGTGCGCGCGCTCGGCGGCAGCGACAGCAGCCCCGAGACGCGCTGGGCGTCATCGATGTCGATCGTCAGGAACTCGGCGCTGGCGGCGGTCATCGGTCGGCAGCGGTTGGGCTGGGCTAATGGACGGGCGGGCACGAACGTAGGACAATGGCGCGCGTTCGGGGCGCCGGGAGCAGGTTCATGGCTCAGATCGCCACCAAGACGCGCACCAAGGCGCGGACCAAAACGGAACGGCCGCGCCTGCACAAGGTGATTCTCGTCAACGACGATTATACGCCGCGCGAGTTCGTCGTCGCGATCCTGATGGCGGAATTCCGCATGAGCGAGGATCACGCCTACAAGGTGATGATCACCGCGCACCGGCGCGGTGTCTGCGTGGTCGCCGTCTACACCAAGGACGTCGCCGAGACCAAGGCGACCCGCGCCACCGACGCCGGCCGCAGCAAGGGCTATCCGCTCCTGTTCACCACCGAGCCTGAGGAGTAACGCTCGAGCAACTCTCTCGGGCTCGTCATGCCCCGCGCAAGCGGGGCATCCAGTATTCCAGAGACCTTCGTTCTATTTGATGGTCCGGTGGTTACTGGATCGCCCGCTTGCGCGGGCGATGACGAGGTCCGTGGGAATTCACACGCACCTGCCGCCGTCGACCTCGAGCACCACGCCGGTCAAAAACTCCGCCTCGTCGGAGGCCAGGAACAGCGCCGCGTTGGCGATGTCCTGCGGCACCGAGAGGCGCCCGAGCGGCACAGAGGCGACGAACTTGGCGCGCACCGCGGGGTCGTCGCTGCCGAGAAACGTCGGCAGCAGCGCGGTCTCGCCGGCGACCGGCGCCAGCGCGCACACGCGGATCTTGTCGGGCGCGAGCTCGACCGCCATCGACTTCGACAGCAGGTTCACGGCGCCCTTGGTGGCGTTGTACCAGGCAAGGCCGGGGCGCGGGCGGATGCCGGCGGTCGAGCCGATGTTGATGATGATGCCGCAGCCGTTGCGGCGGAACACCGGGATGACCGCGTGGGCGAACAGAAAGATCGATTTGACGTTGACGGCGAAGACGCGGTCGAACTCGGCTTCCTCGACTTCGAGCATCGGCCGGTTGCGGTGGGTGGTGCCGGCATTGTTGACGAGGATATCGATGGTGCCGAACGCCGCGACCGTGGTCGCCGCCGCGGCGTCGACGTCCGCCTTGCGCGCCACGTCGCAGGTGACCGCGATGGCGGCGGGGCCGATCGCCTTCGCCACGTCCTTGGCGGCGCCGGCGTTGATGTCGACGACCGCGACCTTGGCGCCCTCGCGCGCGAAGGT
>DASZJC010000255.1:0-2114 GCA_035948495.1 Xanthobacteraceae bacterium
TGGGCGCTGCCGGCCGCCGCCGCTACGAGGAGCGCTTCACGCCCGAGCGCATGACCGACGGCTTGGTCGATTTTCTCTCAGCCATTGGGTCCTCGCGCGCTTCCGCGCGACACTTATCGCAACAAAGGCCGCCGCCCGTCCGCGTGCCGTCGGCGTCCAAACCGGCGCGCTTGCAGCCGGCGGTCGACGCCGGCGAGCGCAGGCCGATGCGGACGACGCGCGTGGCGCTGGTATGTTCCGTGGTGGCGCGCCATGAGGGCGTCGCGGCGGTGGTGCGACACGCGCTCGCGACGATGCGTGCTGCCGGCGGATTCGAGGTCTGCGTATTCACGGCGCGCAACGACTTCGCGGATATGCCGGCGCACGTGGTCGAAGGCGTCGCACAACTGCTGCTCCATCCGGCCTTCCTGGCGGCGGACCTCGTCATCTATCATTTCGGCATCTACCATCCGCTATTCGACGCGCTGATCGCCGGGGTAGGCCGGGCGCGGCAGATCGCGGTGTTCCACAACGTGACGCCGCTCGAGCTGGTGAGCCCGGAGCAGCGGCCCGTGATCGAGGCCTCGTTCCGCCAGCTGTTCAACCTCAAGCGCGCCGACCGCATCTGGGCCGACAGCGAGGTCAACGCGGCGGAACTCGTGGCGCGCGGCTTTGACCGCGACCAGATCGAGATTATCCCGCTGGCGGTGGGTCGCCCGCCGCCCGCCGCGCTGGCGGACAAGCCCGGCGGCGAGGTTGAGCTGCTGTTCGTCGGCCGCATCGTGCGGTCCAAGGGCGTTCTCGACCTCGTCGCAGCGGTCGATCTCGCGCGGCGGGCCTGCGATGTGTCGTTCCGGCTGAGCATCGCCGGAAACCTGGAGTTTTCGGACCCGGCCTATGTCGAAAAAATCAAGCGCACGATCGCGGAGCGAAGCCTCGCGTGCGTGCGCTTTCTCGGCACCGTCGAGGACGACGCCTTGGCATCGCTCTATCATGGCGCACATATCCTGACGATCCCGTCCCATCACGAAGGTTTCTGCGCGCCCGTGATCGAAGGGTTGCGCTCGGGCTGCATCCCGGTGGGATACGCCGCCTACAACCTGCCGCACGTCGCCGGCCGGCTCGGCCGCATGGTCGCGCTCGGCGATCGCGCGGCGTTTGCGGCGGCCCTGACGGAAGTGATCGCCGCCGTCGCGCAATCGGCGGGGCGACCGGACGCGCCGCTGTTGCCGCTCGACTGCGGCCGCGTGAGCCGCCGCGCCTTCGACCAGGCGGCGCGGGCGCATGTGGCGCGCTTCGCGCCCGAGCGGGTCGGCGGCGCGATGCTGCGCAGCATCGCCCAGCTGCTCGCCGCTCCCGCCACGCAGCCGCGAAACGCGGGGCGCGAAGCGGGTCGCGCCGCCGAATCCCTGGACCGGGCGAGCGCGTAGATGGGCATCAAGGCGCGGCTCAAGCGGGCGCTCAAACCGTTGCTCGACCCGATCATCCGCCGCATGACCGCGGGCATGCACGCGCGCATCGCTGCCCTTGAGGCCGGCTGGAACCACTACGTTCCGACCTTCCTCGGCGCCATCTCCTCGGTGGGCGCGTTTGGCCATGAACTGCTCGGCGTTCGTCGCGACTTGGAGCGGCAGATCGCGGAGTTGCGCAGCGAGATCGCGGCGCTGTCGCGCCGGGTCGACGGCGCCGCAGGCGCTTCCCCCGCGCCGGCACAGACGCGGATCGCCGCGCCGGAAAAAGTCGCCGCCGCGAAACTGACCGGCCTGAGGCTCAATCTCGACTGCGGGGTCAATCCGCGCGAGGGCTTCATCAACGTCGCGCGCAGTGCGGGGGCCGGGGTGGACGTCATCGCCGATCCCGGCGACCTGCCGTTCGAACCGGCGAGCGTCGCGGAAATCCATTCCGCCGGGCTGCTCGACCGCGTCGCGCAGGAGGAACTGCGGCGTCGGCTGCTTCCGTTCTGGCTCTCGCTGCTGGCGCCGGGCGGCAAGTTCCGCGCCGTCGCGCGCGACGCTTCCCTCATGATCGCGGCGCTCGCAGCGGGCACATGCTCGTTCGAGGAGTTCCGCGCCGGATTGCTCGAACAGGGCGATGACGGCACCTTCCGCGGCAACCTGTTCACGCCCGAGAGCCTG
>DASZJC010000256.1:0-2907 GCA_035948495.1 Xanthobacteraceae bacterium
GCACCGTTTCTTAACCGTGCCCTGATAGTCCAGCGACCAGCGTATCCGCGTATCGCCGGACCTCGATCATGTTGTGGGACTTCATCGCCTCGCTGATCACGGGATTCGGCGAGACCATCATCCATACCCTGCCGTACCTGATCGTGATCGGACTGTTGTCGGCGGCGTTGTCGACGCGGTTTGCCTGCAATCGCGACGTGCCGTGGTGGCGCAGCCGCGACCTTGCGACCGACCTCGCCTATTGGTTCGTCGTCCCGGTGTTCACCCGGTTTTTGCGCATCGGCCTCCTGGTGCTGGGCGCGGCCGTGATCTTCGACGTTCACGGCGCGCAGGGGATCATCGATTTCTACGAGAACGGTCACGGACCGTGGGCGGCGCTGCCGTTCTGGCTCCAGGTCGCGCTCTACCTCGTGATCTCCGATTTCCTGCTGTACTGGATCCACCGCCTCTTTCACGGTCAGCGCATGTGGAAGTACCACGCGGTGCATCACTCCTCGGAGCACGTCGACTGGGTGTCGGCGGCGCGGTTCCATCCGGTGAATTTGTTTCTCGGCACGATCCTGGTGGACGTGACCCTGCTGCTCGCCGGAATTCCGCCGGCCGTGCTCGGCATCCTGGTGCCGTTCGGCGTCTTCATGTCGGCGTTCGTCCACGCCAATCTCAATTGGACGCTTGGACCGTTCAAGTACGTGGTTGCAAGCCCGGTGTTCCACCGCTGGCACCACACGGCGCTCGACCGCGGCGGCTCGAAGAATTTCGCCGGAACGTTTCCGATATTCGACGTGGTGTTCGGCACGTTCTACATGCCCGAGAACGCGTTGCCGGACGACTACGGCATCGGCGACCCGGCGTTCCCCAAGGGCTTTGCCGGCCAGCTCGCCTATCCGTTCAAACAGTAACCCCACCGTTCGGACGCGTGCGTCGTCCGTCCGCAAGGAATTGGTTACCCAAATCCGAATCGCCGGGCGCGCGTCCCGCCGCGCAAGCGGTTCTTAAGAGGTCCCCGCCATGGTGTCAGCCTGCGCGGACGTCGGGGGAAACCGCCGGCGGATCGCGCGCGACATCAAAAGGCGCCGGTATTCCATGAGCAGCGACGTCTTCGTGATCGGCGCCGGTCCCGCCGGCTTGACCGCCGCCTACCTTCTGACCAAGGAAGGAATACCGACGACTGTCATCGAGACGGACGAGCGCTACGTCGGCGGCATCAGCCGCACCGAAAGCTACAAGGGTTTCCTGTTCGACATCGGCGGCCACCGCTTCTTCTCGAAATCCAAGGAAGTGGTCGATCTGTGGAACGAGATCCTTCCCGACGATTTCATCGAACGTCCTCGCCTGTCGCGCATCTATTACAACGGCCGCTTCTTTTCCTATCCGCTCAAGGCGTTCGAGGCCTTGAACAACCTCGGCTACCTCGAGAGCGCCTTGTGCGTCCTGTCCTACCTCCACAAGCAGGTGTTCCCGCACGAGCATCCGGAGACGTTCCACCAATGGGTTTCCAACCAGTTCGGCGAGCGCCTGTTCTCGATTTTCTTCAAGACCTACACGGAGAAGGTCTGGGGAATGTCGTGCGACGAAATCTCCGCCGACTGGGCCGCCCAGCGTATCAAGGGGCTCGATCTGTGGAGCGCGATGGCGAACGCGCTGCGCCGGTCGATGCGGCCGCACAATGACGACGCGAACGCCGGCAACGGCGAAATCATCAAGTCGCTGATCGAAAGCTTCCGCTATCCGCGCAAGGGCCCCGGCATGATGTGGGAAACCGCCGCGCTGCGGGTGCGCGAGCGCGGCGGCGCCATCCACATGGGCCACACGCTCGAGCGCCTGCGCTACGACCGCGCTTCCGGCCGGTGGACGGCGAGCGCGCGCCGCGCCGACGGTTCGCTCGCCGCCTTCACGGCGGACGCCGTCATCTCGTCGGCGCCGATCCGCGAATTGTGCCGCGCGCTCGATCCGTTGCCGCGCTGCGTGAGCGCGGCCGACGAGCTGCGCTACCGGGATTTCCTGACCGTCGCGCTGGTCGTGCGCAACCCGGATATTTTTCCCGACAACTGGATCTACATCCACGAGCCGAGCGTCAAGGTCGGCCGCATCCAGAACTTCCGGTCGTGGTCGCCCGAGATGATGCCGCATCCCGGCGTCACCTGCCTGGGCCTCGAGTATTTCTGCTTCGAAGGAGACGGGCTGTGGGGCTCGCCCGACGCGGATTTGATCGCCATGGCGACCCGCGAGCTCGCCGCGATCGGGCTCGCGCAGCCGGATGAAATCACCGACGGGTGCGTCGTGCGGCAGCGCAAGGCCTACCCGGTCTATGACGAGCGCTATCGCGAGCGCGTCGACACGATCCGCCGGGAACTGAGCGAGCGTTATCCGACCCTGCACCTCGTCGGGCGCAACGGCATGCACAAATATAACAATCAAGACCATGCCATGATGACCGCGATGCTGACCTGCCGCAACATACTCTCCGGGCGGAACCTCTACGACGTGTGGGGCGTCAACGAGGACGCCGAATATCACGAGGCGGGCGGTTCCGGCGCAGTGGAGGCGCTCGGCAGCGTGCGCCAGGTGCCGCGGCCCGTCGGACGCGTCGCATGAGCGCGGCGGGAGCGGATTCGTTGCTCGATCCCGACAGCCGGTCGCCGGCGCTTCCTGCCGGCTTGCGCCGGCTCGGCGGCGAAAGCATCCGTTATCTCGCGGTGAGCGCGATCGCGCTCGGCTGCGACCTTGCCGTCTACGCGAGCCTCGTCATAAGCGGAACGATGGCGGCCGCAGCGGGTGCGGCCGGCTATATGATCGGGATTTTGGTCCACTATGCCTTGTCGGCCCGTTGGGTCTTCCCCGACGTCGAGGGAACGCGCCGCACCGCGCCCACCTTCGTCAAATTCGTCGCAACCGGGCTGCTCGGGC
>DASZJC010000257.1:0-8836 GCA_035948495.1 Xanthobacteraceae bacterium
CACCACCGTGCGCGAAGCCAACGATCGCGGCTACCGCTGCATCGTGCTGGCCGACTGCTGCGCGTCCTATTTCCCGGAATTTCACGCCGCCGGGCTGGCCATGGTCAAGGCGCAAGGCGGCATCTTCGGCTGGGTCTCGCAGTCGACGCCGGTCGTCGCCGCGCTGGCGGCCACGACGTGAGGATCAAACAAATCGGGTGAGTTACCGCGAACGGAAACGGGAGAGCGTGCGATGACGACAGCGACCGCGAGGCGGCCCGCTCTGTGGACGGCGGGGGACTGGAACGCGTTCTTCGGTTTCGGCACCAACATTCTGGTCAACATGCTGGTGCTGACCACGCTGCTGCGGTTCGTGCTCAAGATGCCCGACAGCATCGTGTTCGGCCGCATCCTGCCGGCGCTCGGCCTGATGATGTGCCTGAGCACGATGTATTATGCCTGGCTCGCCTACCGGCTGGCGCTCAAGACCGGGCGCGACGACGTGTGCGCGCTGCCGTCCGGCGTGAGCGTGCCGCACATGTTCATCGTCACCTTCGTGATCATGCTGCCGATCGGCGCCAAGACCGGAGACCCGATGAAAGCCTGGGAAGCGGGACTGGTCTGGGTGTTCTTCCAGAGCTTCATTCTCATGGCCGGCGGGTTCATCGCGCCGTACATCCGCCGCATCACCCCGCGCGCCGCGCTGCTCGGCACCCTCGCGGGCGTCTCGATCACCTTCATCTCGATGCGCCCCGCGCTCGAAATGTACCAGACGCCGCTGATCGGCTTCGTATGCTTCGCCATCATCCTGTTGAGCTGGTTCGGCGGGGTGAGATACCCCAAAGGCATCCCGGCCGGCCTGGTCGCCATCGCGGTCGGCATGTTGATCGCCTGGGGCTCGAGCCTGTTCGGCCTCAACCTCGGCGGCATGAGCCTCGAGAAGCTCGGCGCCTCGGTATCCAGCTTCGGGTTCTCGGTGCCGCTGCCGGCGGTCAGTCATGTGTTCTCGGGATTCGAGTTCCTCGGCATCATCCTTGTGACCGCCATTCCGTTCGGCATCTACGATCTCGTCGAGGCCATGGACAACGTCGAGAGCGCGGAGGCGGCGGGCGACGGTTACCCGACCACCCGCGTGCTGACCGCCGACGGCGTCGTCAGCCTGATCGGCTGCCTGATGGGCAACCCGTTCATCAACGCGGTCTACATCGGCCACCCCGGCTGGAAGGCGATGGGCGGGCGCATCGGCTATTCGGCCGCGACGGGCATCATGGTGATTGTATTGTCGTGGTTCGGCGTCATCGCGCTGCTGCTCGCCCTGGTGCCGGTGGTCGCGATCCTGCCGATCCTGCTGTACATCGGCATGCTGATCGGCGCCCAGGCGTTTCAGACGACGCCGAAAAGCCACGCGCCGGCGATCGTGCTGGCGCTGACGCCGCACCTCGCCGCCTGGGCGAAGACCTTGATGGACGGGGCGCTGGGCGCGGCCGGCACCAGCGCCGCCACGATCGGCTTCGACAAGCTCGGCAACGTCGGCGTCCTTTACCGCGGGCTCGAGATCATGGGCGGCGGCGCCATCCTCACCGGTCTGGTGCTCGCTGCCGTCGGGGTGTTCGTGATCGAGCGCAGGCTCGCGGAAGCCGCGGCGTTCGCGGCCGCGGGCGCGGTGCTCACCTATTTGGGCTTCATGCACGGCGAAGCGGTCGGCATCGGCGGCGGGTTCGGCGTGACGCCGTCGGTCGCGCTCGCCTATGCGGCCGTTGCGCTGGTGCTGTTCGCCTTCAGCCGCACGACGGTGCCGCAGGCTGCGCCGATGCCGGCGGAGGCGACGGCGGTTCCCGCCGAATAGCGGCCGTTTTCGCCGCGCGGCGATGCACGCGCGGGGAAAATTGAACATCCATTCATCCAGACACGCGCCGTCGCGACATTGTTAGTGCGGCGGCCAAGTTCGCTATTGCCTCATGCGAAAAAATCGGTCACCTGAATCGGCGGTGCGGGGTATCGGCGCGATCGTCCGCCCGGCACACGGTGCGCCCGCGCACCACGTCGCGACATCGCTCCTGGTATTTCAGTCGGCCGCATGCTTACGCGTTCCAATCCTTCGATTCTCACGGAAAACGGCACGCGTCCGCGCCGCACGGCGGAGTTCAGCGGCGCGCAGGTCGCGGTGCTGTTCGCGGCGCTTGCGCTGGTGGCGTCGATCCCGATCATCACCCATCCGCTGCCGCCGCTGTCCGATTACGTGAACCATCTCGCGCGGATGCACGTCATCGCCTCGATCCGGCACGACGCCGATCTATCGCGGTTCTACGAGATCGACTGGCAGATCATCCCCAATCTGATGATGGATCTGGTGGTGCCGCGGCTCACCGCATTCATGACCGTCTATCACGCCGGGCAAGTGTTCACGATTGCCGCCTTCGTGTTGATCGGCTCGGGAACGCTGATGCTCAATCGCGCGCTGTTCGGCTCCTGGTCGGTGTTGCCGCTCATCTCGTTGCCGCTGCTTTACAACCACATCTTTCTCGTCGGCGTCATGAACTACGTGTTCGGGATCGGGCTGGCGCTGTGGGGGCTGGCGCTGTGGATCTTCCTGCGCGAGCGGTTCTGGGCCATTCGCCTCGTGGTCTCCGCCGTGTTCGTGGTGGCGCTGTTCTTCTGCCATTTGTTCGCCGTCGGCATCTACGGCGTCGGCCTGCTGGCGATCGAGCTGACGCGGCTGTGGATGACGCGCGAGCGCCCGCTGGTGCCGCGGCTGCTCGACTTCCTCGCCACCGGAATCCCGTTCCTGCCGGTGGTGCCGCTGCTGCTCAAGAGTCCAACATGGGACCTGGTGAGCGAGTTCTACTGGGAGAAGCTCGGCAAGATCGACGGCCTCGTGTATGTGGTCGAGGTCTATTCCGACATCGTGGCGTTCCTGCTGATTGCCGCCGCCGCCGCCGGCGCGATCTGGGCGGCGCGCCACCGACTGCTGCGCCTGCATCCGGTCGGTTGGGCGATGCTCGGGGTCGGTTCCGCCGTCTACGTGGCGATGCCGCATATGCTGTTTGCCACCTACATGGCCGACCAGCGGCTCCCGATCGCGCTGGCGTTCATGGTCATAGGCTGCGTGCATCTGGAGATGCGCCACCGGATGGTGCGGCGCGGATTTCTCGCATTGTTGCTGTTCCTGCTGGTGGCGCGCGTCATCGAAGTGGACGTCGCCTGGGCGGACCTGTCCGGCAACAGCATGGAGTTTCGCGACTCGGTCAAGCGCATCAAGCGCGGCTCCTCCGTGCTGGTCGCCTACGGCGACAAGACCGCGGGCGACGACGTGAGCGACCTCGGCCTCGTCCATGCCGCGTGCCTGGCGATGATCGAACGCTCCGCGCTGGTCACGACGGCGTTCACGGTTCAGGGCAAGCAGGTGATGCACGTGCGCCCGGCCTATACCGACCGCGTCGATACCGAGGACGGCAATCCCCCGTCGATCGAGCAGCTCTTGGTCGCCCGCGAACACCCGGAAGAGGCGGCGGACAAGTATTGGCAGAAGTGGCAGGACAATTTCGATTACGTGTACGTGCTGTTCACCGACGAGGATACGGTCAACCCGGTGCCCGATCTCCTGAAGCTCGTGTACGAGGGCGACCGCTTTCAGCTCTACCGTATCAACAAGCCGGCCGACGCCGGCAACGCCAGAGAACGTTTTTCCGGTCGCGACAATCGCTGATACGACACGGCGTCACGTCGCGCCGGACGGCCGCGCGCGCGTTATCACCGTGACGATCGCCGCCACGCTTGAAATGCCGACCACCAGGAACACGGCGCGCGGATGGCCGTGGTCCATCAGGGCGCCGTAGATCGGCGGGGCGACGATGCCGCCGATGTTGAAACCGGTGGTGACGAATCCGAACACCTTGCCGAACGAGCCGCGCGGGGTGACCGCGCGAACGATCATGTCGCGCGACGGCATGACGATGCCGTTGGCGAGGCCGCCGGCCCCCATGACCAGGATCAACACGACGGTGCCGAGGTCGGCCGTGCCGACGAGCATCACCGCAGCCCCCGTGGCCACCAACCCGAGCGACGCCACGAGCGCGTGGTGCGCGGTGCGCACGGCCAACAGCCCGCCGACCAGCACGCCGAGGGCGCAAAGCAGCAGAAAGCTCGACAGGGCAGCATTGGCGACGGCGAGCGGCGTTTTGTAGAGCGCGCCCAGCGCCACCACCGAATAGTTCGACATGCCGCCGCTGGTGATCGCCAGCAGCACGAAGAACAGCAGGTTCTGCAGGATCGGTCCCGAGAGCAGCAGCCGCCAACCCGCGTCGGGCGCCTCGGCAACGGGCGCCGGGTGCTTCGCTCTCGCGGGCTGTACCCGGTCGAACAGGCGTTCGCTCTGGGCGGCGAGAAGCGCCGCGACGGCAAAGCCCATCGTCGCGGCGGCTACGAGTGCGCCGCGCCAGCCCAGCACGCTCTGCAGCAGGAGCAGGCTCGCCGGCGCCACCGCCGTGCCCAGCATGCCGGAGAACGTATGCACGGAAAATGCGTGGCCGATCCGCTTCGACGAAACGAGGTAGGAGAGGATCGCGTAGTCGGCCGGATGATAGACCGTGTTGGCAAGGCCGTTGAGGGCCATCATGACGACCAGCACCCAGAACGACGGCACCAGTCCCATGACCATCACGGCGGCGGCGCCGAGCGTGAGGCCGGCGATGAGAATGAATCGCGCGCCGATCCAGTCGATCAGGAATCCGCTCGGGGTCTGGAACGCCGCCGACACGACGTTGAACGTCGCGATGACGAGCCCCAGTTGGGTGTAGCTCGCGCCGTAATCGGCGCGGATGAAGGCGAACAGCGGCGGCAGCAGCAGGATGTAGTAATGGCTGACGAAATGCGCGGCGCTGATCAGGCCGATGATCCTGGCGTCGCCGGATCGGATGGCGGCGGAGCGGAGGTCGGTCGCCTGGGCCATTGCAGGTTTCTGCGGGCTTGCTCGTTATTGGGCTGCCGGTGCCACGCCCAGTATACAGGCACGGGGTGGTCCCGCGCGACGGCCGGCGCCGTCATTACCGGCATGCCCGGTATGTGTAATCCGCGAGGCCTGCACCAATTGCGCTGCGGCGATTCACGACCCCGAAACTTCTCCCCTGTAGGCAGGAGGCGGGCGTCCCAGACGCGGAGCGAAGCCGTTGAATTTCATGCGGTTACCCGAGCCCCCGCCGGCGCTGGAGATTGTCGGGCTGCACAAGCGCTTCGACCGTCCCGCCGTCAACGGCTTCGACATCACCGTGCGAGCGGGCGAGTTCTACGCCCTGCTCGGGCCCAACGGCGCCGGCAAGACCACGATCCTGCGCATGGTGGCGGGGCTGCTGCGGCCGGACGCGGGCGCGATCCGGATTTTCGGCGTGGACGCGCTCGCCGATCCGGTTGCCGCCAAGCAAGTGCTGGCGTGGGTCTCGGACGAGCCGATGATCTACGACAAGCTCACGCCATTCGAATATCTGGAGTTCGTCGCGGGGCTGTGGGGCATCGGTGCCGCTGCCGCACAAGCGCGGGCGCGCGATCTCGTCGGCTGGCTAGGCCTTGCCGAGCATGCGCACGAACGCTGCGAGAGTTTTTCCAAGGGCATGCGCCAGAAGGTGGCGCTCGCCGGCGCCCTGGTGCACGACCCGCGGCTCATCATTCTCGACGAGCCGTTGACCGGCCTCGATGCGGGCTCCGCCCGCCAGGTCAAGGGCGTGTTGCGGGAACGCGTGCGCGCGGGCGGCGCCGTCATCATGACGACGCACATCCTCGAAGTCGCGGAGCGCATGGCCGATCGCATCGGCGTCATCGCGGCCGGCCGGCTGATCGCGCAAGGCACGCTGGAGGAGCTGCGGGAACGCGCCGGTCACGGCCATGTCAGCCTGGAGGACGCTTTCCTTACCCTCGTTGCCGATGAGGCAGCGGCGTGACCGTGCCCGGCACGCTGGCGTGGCTGGCGCAGCACGAGTGCCGCCTGGCATGGCGGGACTGGCGCTCGATGCTCACCGCGGGGCGGCGACGGCGCGGGCGAACGATTCTCGCCACGCTCGTCGTCTTTGCCGTGTTCATGCACGGGGTCGCGTTCTCCATGCTGCCGCGGGATGCCGGCGCCGGAGAACCCGACAAAGCCACGCTGGTCGTGATCACCGGCTGCCTGGTGCTGTCGTTGTCGCTCATGCTCTCGCAAAGCATGGAATCGGTCACCCGCGCATTCTATGCGCGGTCCGACCTCGACCTTATTCTTTCCTCGCCCGTGCTCGCGCGCCGGGTCTTTACGGTGCGGATCGCCATCATCGCGTTGTCGGTCGCCGGCATGGCGACATTGCTGGCCGCGCCGTTCATCGACGTTCTGCTGCTGCGCGGCGGATGGCACTGGCTCGGCGCCTACGGGGTCGTCGCCGCCGCGGGGGCCGCGGCAGCGGCCGGCGCCGTGGCCCTGACCGTCGCGTTGTTCCGTGCCATCGGCCCGCAGCGCACGCGGCTCGCGGCCCAGATCGTTGCCGCCGTGATCGGCGCCGCCTTCGTCATCGCTTTGCAGGCGGCCGCCATCATGTCCTACGGAACGCTGTCCCGGTTCGCCATTCTCCAGTCCGATACGATCATGGCGTGGGCGCCCGACCCCGGCAGCCTCGTGTGGTGGCCGGCCCGCGCCGTCCTCGGCGACGGCGCGGCGCTCGGCATCGTCTGCGCCGCGAGCCTCGTCGTCCTGGCACTCTCGATCATGGCGTTCGCGCCGCGTTTCGGCGAGCACGCCGTCGCGGCAGCGGGCGCCTCGCAGGCGATCAGGCGCCAGCGCCGCCCGCGTGGCATTCGTCCGGGTTCGCCGGCTCGCGCGCTGCGGCGCAAGGAATGGACCCTGCTGCTGCGCGATCCCTGGCTGGCGTCGCAGACGCTGATGCAGTTGCTCTATCTGCTGCCGCCGGCCCTGATGCTGTGGCGCACCTTCGCCGAGGGCACCGCGGGCCTCGTGCTGCTCGTGCCGGTGCTGGTGATGGCGGCCGGACAGCTTGCCGGCGGGCTCGCGTGGCTGGCGATCTCGGGCGAGGACGCGCCCGACTTGGTGGCGACGGCGCCGGTGCCCGCGCGCCATATCGTGCGCGCCAAGATCGAGGCGGTGATGGGCGCCATGGCCGTCGTATTCGCGCCGTTCGTGGCGGCGCTGGCGCTGGCCGCGCCGCTCAGCGCGGCGGTCGCCGCCGCCGGCATCGCGGCCGCCGGCGCGGCGGCAACCACCATCCAGCTGTGGTTCCGCGCGCAGGCCAAGCGCAGCCATTTCCGGCGCCGGCAGACCTCCTCGCGGGTTGCCACTTTCGCGGAGGCGTTCTCTTCGATTGCCTGGGCGGGCACCGCGGCGCTCGCGGCGGCGGGGACCTGGTTTGCCGTCCTCGCCGCGCTGGTCGCCGTCGGGATTCTCGGCGGGGTCCGGCTGATCAGCCCTGCAACGACGTGACGTGCGTCCGGGCCGTCAGGCTGCCCGGCTCGGCCGCGCGGCGACCGGCAGCCTGACGACGGCGGGCGCCGACGCGTCGTCGCCGCCTTCCATGAAAAGGTCGAGGCCGATGACGACGACCCGATTGCGGCCACGCGCCTTGGCGCGGTAGAGCGCCTGATCCGCCTGGGAGAGCAGTGCCTGGATGTCCTGCTGCGGATCCTGGATGATCGCTACGCCGATCGAGGCGGTTGCGTTCACCGCATGACCGCCGACGATCGCCGCAAGGGCCGCGAAACTCGATCGAATCCGCTCCGCCACCTTGAACGCGTTGTCGCGGCACGCATCGGCCAGCAGCACGGCGAACTCCTCCCCGCCCAGCCGCGCGACCATGTCGGACGGGCGCAAATTCGCCTGCGCACTCTCGGCAAAGATGCGCAGCACGTCGTCGCCAACCGAATGGCCGAAGCGGTCGTTCACCGACTTGAAGCGATCGAGATCGACCATGAAGATCGCGACCGGAACGTCGCGCGCGGTTTGCGTTTGCGTGACCTGCGCGGCGGAGACGAGGAATGCGCGGCGGTTGGCAAGCCCGGTCAGGGGATCGAGCATGGCGGCGGTCTTATGATGGAGCTCGGTGCGCTCCTTTGCCATCGCCAGCAGGATGAAGGCGATCGATATCGTGGCCAGCAACTCTTCGGTGCTGATGACGTTCATCCAGGCGCTCGCCAGCGCGGGGTCGCCGGTCGGACCGAGCATTGCGCTGAGCGGGCTGCGCAGCAGAAAGATCGCGCCATGGCCGAACAGGATGAAGACCGCCGGCCAGCGCGACAGCAACCGCTCGTCGCGTCCGCGCCAGAACTCGAACGCGGTGAGCCACAGGAAGGCGGCGACGATCGTGTTGCTCAACAGCGCGCGGATTTCGATCGCCTGGGCGAACTGCGGGATTTGGCACGCGAAGACCCAGACCGTCGCGCCGGTGATGAGCCAGCCGGGTTGTGGCCGCCGGCCGTCGAACACGCGCGCGCCGCTCCAGGCAATGGCATACGAGGTGAACAGCAGGGCGTTGGAGAGATCGAGGGAAATGAGTTCGGGCACGGAGCCGAACATGCCGTAAAGCGCGATCGACAGGGTCCGCAGCAGGTGCGCGGAGCCCCACCACGCCAGCGCCTTGATGCTGGTGTTCTGGACCCACACGAACAGCAGCAGGAGACCGAGCATCGCCTCGACGTCGACGGTGAGCAGGAACAGGGTCTTGACGTCGAGCGGCATGGGGTACCCGCGACAGGCGTCCAAGCGGCGCCCTTGAAGCAATATCCCGTTACAGGCGGGTCGCCCAATTTTTAGTGAATGGGAGCGCCTGCCATTTGGCGTTGAGCGCGGATGGTTGACGTAACCTTTAGATCGCCGGTGCAGTTGGAGGCGATC
>DASZJC010000258.1:0-5702 GCA_035948495.1 Xanthobacteraceae bacterium
GGATGGTCGCGACGATCTTCAGGGCCGAAACATCGATCGCCGACACCGAGTTGAGCGTCGAGTTCGACACGTAGAGCGTCCGGCTGTCGGGCGTGAACGTGATCCAGTTCGGCACCGCGCCGATCGGCGCGCGGCCGGGGAGCTTGAGCTCCGGCAGCGCGACGTGGCCGATGAGCTTGAGGTCGGGCAGCGCATAGGCGAAGACAGCGTTCGCCTCCGCGCTGTTTGCCCACAGGGTCTTGCCGTCGGGCGCAACGCCGATGCCGTGCGCGGGGGTCGAACCGCGGCCCTGCGGGTCGGTGTCGCTCGCGACGTCGGGGAAGACCACGCGCGCGACCTCCTTGCGCTGCGCGAAGTCGACGACCGCGAACCCGTTGAGGCCGGAGAGCTGGATGAACAGCCGGCTGGTCGAGCCGTCCGGCGTCGCCTCGATCGCCATCGGCCGCAGGCCCTTGTCGAACGGCAGATCCCAGGCGACCGCTTCGGTCGCAAGGTCGACCACGGTGAGCCGGTTCTTGCGCACCGACCCGGCGACCGCATATTTGCCGTCCGGCGTGACGTAGACGTTGTGCAGCCCGCCCTTCACCGGGATGCTCTTCTTGAGCGTCAACGAGCCGGTGTCGACCACGTCGAGGGTGCCGGGATCGTCGCGGATGCATACCACCACCCGTCCGCCGTCCTTGCTGATCGCGATGTTGTTGGGATGGCCGCTCAGCGCCACCTTCTTGATGATCTTCCCGCTCTTGCGGTCGACCACGTCGAGGGTATCGGTCGATTCGTTGCTCACGTAGACGCGCGCGCCGTCGGGCGAGAACGTTACGCCGTGCGGCGCTTCGATGCCCTTGATCACCTGCACGACCTTGTTGGTGGCCGCGTCGATGACGTGCACCGCGTCGGCCGCGCTGTCGGTGATGTAGACGCGCACAGGCCCGGCCGCGGCCGGAGCGGCGCTCAACGCCAGCAGGATCGGCAGGAGAACGAGGCAACCGCGATGGGCTTGCATGGGCGGGAACTCCGGGCAGAGGTCAGAGGTCAGGACTACTATACCTGACCTACCGACATCCGGCATCTGACATCCGGCCTTCCGCATCCGTCTCTGGCATTCCCGCCCCCCGCCTCCTATCTTTCCGGCCTGGAGCCGGACCATGACCCCCTATCGCGTGCTGGCCGTTGCGTTGGCGTTGCTGCTGGCGCCTACCGCTTTCGCCCAGGAACATCAGGACCATCGGGATCGCCCGGAGCGCGCGGAACGGGGGTCGGCCGGCGGGGAGCAGCGTCCCCACGGCCCCGGGCTCCTGTCGCTGTTGCCGCCCGATTCGGTGACCGAGCACACGCTCGACGCGGACGGCGTGAAGCTCGCCTATTCGGCGACCGCCGGCACTCTCAATCTCTACGAACAGAGCGGGGAGCGCTCGGCCGCCTTGTTCTACACCGCCTATGCGGCGAAGGGCGCCGGTGCCAACCGGCCGGTGACGTTCGTGTTCAACGGCGGGCCGGGCGCGGCTTCCGCCTATCTGCATCTCGGGCTGGTGGGTCCGAAGATCCTCGAGTTGGGGCCGGACGGCCGCGATGCCGCCGCGGCGCGCCTGCGCGACAACCCGCAGACTTGGCTCACGTTCACCGATCTCGTGCTGATCGACCCGATCGGCACCGGCTGGAGCCGCACCGCCAAGCCGGACAACACGAGCTTCTTCGGCGTCGGTCCGGACGCGCAGGTGATGGCGAAGGCGATCGCGCTTTATGTCGCGCACGCCGGCCGCACCGCCTCACCCAAATATCTGCTCGGCGAAAGCTACGGCGGCTTCCGGGCGCTGAAGGTCGCGCGCGCGCTGCAGGAGAACCAGGGCCTCGTCGTCTCCGGCATCGTCATGGTGTCGCCGATGATCGAGGGCGCGCTCGTGTTCGGCGGCGATCGTCTGGCGCTCAACGCCGCCGTGCAGCTGCCATCGATGGCGGCGGCCGAGCTCGAGCGGCGGCACGCCTTCACGCCGGAGGCGCAGGCCGAGGCCGAGCGTTTCGCGCTGACCGACTATCTGACCACGCTCGCCGGGCCGGCACCGCAGGGCGAGGCGGCGCACGCGTTCTATGCCAAGGTGGCGCAAATGACCGGGCTGCCGGTCGACCTGGTCGAGAAGTCGCGCGGGTTCGTGCGTGAGGCCTATATCAAGCACGCGCGCGAGGCCCAGCACGAAATCGTCAGCAGCTACGATGCGGATTTCGCCGTCCCCGATCCGTTCCCGGATTCGGCGAGCGACACCGGCTCCGATCCTATCCTCGACGGGATCACGCGCGCCTACGGCGGCGCCTTCGTCGGCTACGCGCGCGACGAGCTGGGTTTCAAGACCGAGATGACCTACGAGCTGCTCTCCCACGAGGTGAACAACAAATGGACCTGGGGCGGGAGACGCTCGTCGCCGGATGCGAGCGGCGATCTGCGCGAGCTGCTCGCCTTGACCCCGTCGTTCAAGCTCGTGGTCGCGCACGGGTACACGGATCTGATCGTGCCCTACGCCGTCAACCGCTACGTGCTCGACCACATTCCGCCGATCGGAGCGCCCGGCCGGGTCACGCTCAAGCTCTACCGCGGCGGCCATATGTTCTACACCAACGCCGCCTCGCGCATCGCCTTCACCGCCGACGCGAAGGCCTTCTACGGCGCGCCCTCGCAGTAGTCGATGACGAGCTCGATCGAATTTTGCTCGGCCCATTCCCGCAATGCTTTTTCCTGTGCCTCTGCCTCGAACTCGTACCACGCCTTGAGTGCCCCCTTCCTTTCCAGCATATCTTTGAACCTGGCGTAGGCGCCTCTCTTGCTGAAAAAACGTTGAACTTCGTGAAGCTCGTCCGGTAGCCGCTCCCTGATGAATGCGAAGACGAGCGGTCTGCCCAGATCGAGCTCATTCTTATGTGGTATCCGAATGTATTTGTCGCGGTCCTCTATGTCTTCAGGCAACTCCTCTACATCGTCGGTATGCTCCGAGTGGGTGTAGATTCGCCCGGACTGCCTGCATAAGTAGGCCTCGTGTTCGTACGGCGCCCCGAAGCTGGCGAACTCGAAAGCGTCCAAGAGGTCGCGGAAGCTGACGGCCATCCGGTTGCTCTATCCTGAACTGCCGGGGCGCGTCGCCGATCCCCACATCGGGGGGCTTGTCACCCCGGTCGCGTGCGCCCTATGAGGCTCTGCCGCAACAATACCGTTGCCGCTGCTGCCATAGCAAAGAAGTCGCTCACGTCCATGCCCGCGCGAACCATCGGCATCATCCTCAACGGCGCGACCGGGCGCATCTGCTCGACCCAGCATCTGAAGAACTCGCTGATCGCGATCCGCGACGAAGGCGGGCTTGCGCTCGGCGAGGATCGGGTCATGCCGCGGCCGATGCTGGCCGGCCGCGACGCCGCGCGGCTCGCGGCGGTCGCGCAGGCTCATGGCGTTGCCGACTGGACCACCGACCTCGACGCCGCGCTCGCCGATCCGGCTTTCGCGGTGTTCTTCGATGCCGCCGCCACCGGCCAGCGGCTGGCGGCGCTCAACAAGGCCGTCGCGGCCGGCAAGCACATCTACGCGGAAAAGCCGGTGGCGCCGAGCGTCGCCGACGGCCGCGCCCTGCTGGCCGCCGCGCAAGCGCGCGGCCTCAAGCACGGGGCGGTGGAGGACAAGCTCTACCTGCCGGGCTTGCGCAAGCTCGCGCGGGTGATGGCGGACGGGACCCTCGGCCGGGTCGTCGGCTTCCGCCTCGATTTCGGCTGGTGGGTGTTCGACGGCATCGAGGCGCCGACGCAACGGCCGAGCTGGAACTACCGGCGCGCGGGCGGCGGCGGCCTCGTGCGCGACATGTTTCCACACTGGCGCTACGTGATCGAAGGGCTGCTCGGCCGCATCCGCCGGGTCGCCGCCGCGACCGCGACCGCCGTTCCCGAACGCGTCGACGAGCGCGGCGAGCGCTACCGGGTCGACGTCGACGACACGGCGTCCGCCCTGATCGAGCTCGAGAGCGGCGCGTTCGGCACCATCACCAGCTCATGGGCGACGCGGGTGCGCCGCGACGATCTGGTGGTGCTGCAAGTCGACGGCACCGGTGGCTCGGCGATCGCCGGGCTGCATCGCTGCCGGGTGCAGGCGAAGGCGCAGACCCCGCGGGTGGCGAATTTTTTGCTCGACAGGGATCCCGACGTCGACTACCGCGCCGGCTGGAGCGAGGTCGCCGCCGACGGGCCGAACGTCAATCCGTACCGGGCCGGGTGGGAGAAGTTCCTGCGCCACCTCGTCGCCGGCGCCCCGCTCGATTGCGACCTGCGCGCAGGCATCCGCGACGTCGCCTTTGCCGAAGCCTGCTACCGCAGCATGGCCGAGCGGTGCTGGGTCGAGCTGGAGGCGGAAGAAATGTAGCCCGGATGAGCGCGGCAGCGCGAAATCCGGGGACGCCGGTTCCCGCATTTCGCTTCGCTCATGTGGGCTACGAAGAGGCCATCAACTGCACGCCGGGTACATGGCGGTCAGCTCGTGCCCGCGCAGGTAGATGACCCGTTTGGTCAGGCCGCCGTGGCGGGTGATCCAGGCGCGCACCGGCGGCGGGTAGTTCGCCCATAGCAACCGGTCGCCGAGCGCGCTCGCCGCCAGCGCGCCCCGCGGCGTCGGAACCCAGGCCGCGTGAAACCCGAAGCTCGCGCGCCCGGTGACGCAGATGCGGTCCTTCGGGATCGTACCGAGGAGGATGGTGCAGGCGGAGAGGCACGGCCCGTCGACGATCACCCGCTGGCCGGACTGGCGCACCGTCGCGTAGCGGTAGAGATAGGCCTCGATGCGGCCGCCGGGGTCCTGGCGGATGTGCATGTCGGCGAGCGCCGGATCGGCTCCGGCCAGCGCGACCAGCGCCGCCGCCACGGCAGCATGAAACTTCATCGCAAGGCTTCCCCGCGTGACCCTGTTGCGGCGTTATTGGCAGCGAGTCGCGCGTTTTTGTGGCAGCGCGCATGCGGCCGATCCCATGTCACCGCCCTGGACGGCCGTGCCCGGTCCGGGGAAGATGGCCGCGATCACCTCGCTATAACCGCAGGATCAGCCCTATGGGTACGACAGGAGCCAAGGCCGCCGAGATCAAGCTCATGTGCTCGGGCGCCATGCGCCCGGCGCTCGAGGAACTGGCGCCACAATTCGAGCGCACGAGCGGCTACAAGCTGGCGATCTCCTACGCCGGCACCAACGTCATCCGTGACCGGGCGCTCGCCGGGGACGCCGGCGATCTCGTCATCTTCGCAGGCCCGGCGGTCGAAGGTGTCGTCCGGCAGGGCAAGCTCGCCGCCAAGGTCGATCTGGTCCGCTCCGGCGTCGGCGTCGGGGTGCGGGCGGGATCGCCCAGGCCGGACCTGAGTTCGGCCGAGGCGTTCAAGCGCGCGCTGCTCGCGGCGAAATCCTTCGCCCGCAGCGAGGGTCCGAGCGGCGTCTACATCGCGGGGCTGCTCGAGCGCATGGGCATCGCCGAGCAAATGAAAGCCAAGACCGTGGTGGTGCGCGGCCGCCTCGTCGGCGACGCGTTGATCAAGGGCGAGGCCGAGATCGGCGTCCAGCAAATCAGCGAATTGAAGTCCGTGCCCGGCGTCGACGTCCTGCCGATGCCGGCGGAGATCCAGCACGTCACCGTCTTCTCGGCCGGCCTATCGCCTGCCGCCAAAGATTCCGAGGCGGTGCAGGCGCTGATCAAATT
>DASZJC010000259.1:0-3558 GCA_035948495.1 Xanthobacteraceae bacterium
CGTCGGTCGCCGCCGGCTTGGGGATGTAAAAGGACGCCTCCATCACGGCACGGTCGGTCCGCCCCTCCACGGGAAACATCCGGTAGATTTCCATGTGGTCGCCTTGCGGCGAGAAGATCGTGTTCGCGAACATCGAGTAGACGATGGTCGTGTTCCACATCAGGTCCCACTCGCTCTCCGGCGTGCTTCTCAGCCGGTCGAGCTTGGTGCGCCCGTAGGCGATGCGAAAGTTCGGGCCGAACGGAGTGAACTCGCTGACGTTGTGGACCAGAATGTCCTTCAGGCTTTCCTTGTGCAGGAAACCGAAGTGATAACCTTCATGGAAGGTGTCGACCAGCAGTTTCCAGTTC
The DNA here is from genome assembly GCA_035948495.1 of Xanthobacteraceae bacterium. Taxonomy (GTDB): domain Bacteria; phylum Pseudomonadota; class Alphaproteobacteria; order Rhizobiales; family Xanthobacteraceae; genus AP-16. Next base: position 351 of record DASZJC010000259.1, read on the forward strand.
ATCTCCTCATGATGCACGCGTCGATCATGGAAGTGGTAAGTGTCGAGCTGCCACGATGCGAGATCGGGCCCGAGTCCCTCGAGCCACGGCTCGATGTCGAAATCGGCCGAGCGATCGGCCGCCGTCGGCAGCACCCACACCATGCCGTACTTCTCGGCAAGCGGCAGGGGCGTGAGGCCCGGCCGCTCGGCCCGCACGCCGGGAAACGAGGTTGCCTCCTCGGGAAGCCCGCGCAGCACGCCGTCGGCGCCATAGGTCCAACCGTGATAGGGGCAGGTGAACGCGGCCGCGCTGCCGCATCCCTTCGCGACCTTGGCGCCGCGATGGCGGCACACGTTGAGGAACGCGCGCAGCTTGCCGTCTCTTCCTCTGACCGTGAGAATGGGAACGCCGGCGAAATCGTCGGTCCGGTAGTCGCCGGGCTTCGGCCAGTCGCAGGAGAGCCCCATCACCAGGGGGCGCTTGCGGATGAGGATCTCCTCCTCGCGCTTGTGCCGCTCGGGGCAGGTGTAGGCGCTCACCTCGTTGCGCCACGGCGCATCCGCCATCGACGTCGTCTTGGTGTCGAGATAGTGCAGCAGCGTCTTGAGGAGGGAAATCTGACCGGCCCTGTCCATGTCAGGTCCTCGTGCGCAATCGCGCGTCGCCAATTCCAGTGTGGCAATTCGCGCGTTCGCCCGCAATCGCCGCGAGTCCGAGGTTCTCCGCTAGCGCAAGGATGTGCGAACTGCGGGATCGGGACACCAGCGCATGTTCCGGCGAAGTGGGCACCGGTTCGCCGATAAGAACATGCGCCAAGCAATACCTTCTAGAGCGTGTCCCGCTTCCAAAGGAACGGGACATGCTCTACGTCGGCGCGAGGCTATGATCCGGTCGCAGCGTGATTGAGAGCCGCCGTGGCGGGTCGGCTGGCTCCCCGGCCCCGCGAGACAGGTGCGATGCATCGAAGGGCATTCCTCAAGTCAATGGCCGGCGCGGGCGCCCTCACCGCGGCGAGCGGCTTGGCGACGCCGGCAGTTTCACAGCGCGCCGCGGCGCGGGCGCTGCGCTTCGTGCCCCAGGCCGATCTCTCCAATTTCGATCCGGTCTGGACCACCACCATCGTGGCGCGCAACGCCGCGGCGCTGGTGTGGGACACGCTCTACGGTCTCGACGAGGAGCTCACCCCCCAGCGCCAGATGGTCGAGGCCGAGGAGGTGTCGAGCGACGGCCTGACCTGGACCTTCCGCCTGCGCCCCGGCCTGAAATTCCACGACGGCGAGCCGGTGCTGGCCAAGGATGCGGTGGCGAGTCTTTCGCGCTGGGCAGTGCGCGACACCATGGGCCAGATGATCCGCGCGATCGAGAACGAACTCGCCGCGGTCGACGACCGCACCTTCCGCTGGGCGCTCAGGAAGCCCTATCCGCGATTGCTGTTCGCCCTCGGCAAGACCGGGCCGGCGTTCATCATGCCGGAGCGCATCGCCAAAACCGATCCGTTCAAGCAGATCGCCGACTACGTCGGCAGCGGGCCGATGAAGTTCGTGCGCGGCGATTGGGTGCCGGGCGCCAAGGCCGCGTTCGAGAAATTCCCCGGCTACGTGCCGCGCCAGGAGCCGGCCTCGTGGCTTGCCGGCGGCAAGGTGATGCTGCTCGACCGGGTCGAGTGGCTGATCATGCCCGACCCGGGCACTGCGTCGGCCGCGCTGCAGAACGGCGAGGTCGACTGGTGGGAGAACCCGATTGCCGACCTCGTTCCGGTGCTCAAGAGCAATCGCAACGTGATGGTCGACATCGCCGATCCGCTCGGAAACATCGGCTCGTTTCGCATGAACCACCTCTATCCGCCGTTCAGCGACGTGCGGGTGCGGCGCGCGATCCTCATGGCGATGAGCCAGGAAGATTACATGCGCGCGCTTGCCGGCGACGATAATAAGGTGTGGAAGCCGCTGCCGAGCTACTTCATCCCCGGCACGCCCCTCTACACCGAGGAGGGCGGCGACTTGCTCAAGGGCCCGCGCGACCTCGACGGCGCGAGAAGCCTCATCGCCGCAAGCGGCTATGCGGGCGAGCCGGTGTCGTGCCTCGTCGCCCAGGACCAACCGGTCCTCAAGGCCATGGGCGAGGTGACCGTCGACCTGCTCAAGCGCTTGGGCATGACCGTCGACTTGGTGGCGACCGACTGGGGCACGGTGGTCGCGCGCCGCGCGGTCAAGGCGCCGCCGGGGCAGGGCGGGTGGCACATGTTCCACACCTGGCACAGCGGCGCCGGAGCCATCATTCCGGCGGCCAATCTCGGCGTCCGCGCCAACGGCGACGGCGCCTGGTTCGGCTGGCCCAAGAGCGAGGCGGTCGAGGCGGAGGTGGCGAACTGGCTCGCGGCGACGACCCTCGACGATGAGAAGGCCGCGGTGCGCCGACTCAACCGCGCCGCGTTCGATCACGTGGTCTACGCGCCGACCGGCTTCTTTATGATCTACCAGGCTTGGCGCAGGAACGTCGCGGGCATCGTCAAGGGCCCGCTGCCGTTCTTCTGGGGCGTCAGCAAGACGGCGTGATGGATGCGCCGACGGCGGCGTCGCGCGACCGGTCCGACTTGGTCGGCCGCGCCCGCCTTCGTCACGGCGGGCAACGGGCCGCGCCGGGAATGGCGCGGCCCTTTAGATTTGTCGTTAAATCAGCTGTGCCAGCGGAACTGCTGCGGCTTGCGGGCGGAGCCCTGCGAGATCACGACGTTGACGAGCGCGGGACCGGGGAATTCCATCGCGTCGTCGAGGGCGCCGCGGATGCCCTTCGGGTCCTCGACGAAGAAGCCCTTGCCGCCGAAAGCCTCCATCACCCGGTCATAGCGGGCGCCGTAGATTAGCGCGTTGGGCTTGAGGTTGAAGAACGGGTTTTCCGGGATTTCCGGCATGCCGGGGCCGATGCCGCCGTTGTTCAACACGACGATTTTGGCGGGCAGGTTGTAGCGCACGAGCGTTTCCATCTCCATGCCGGAAAAGCCGATCGCCGAGTCGCCCGAGAGGTGGACGACCGGCCGGTCGGGATGCGCGACGCAGGCGGCGATCGCATGGCCGAGGCCAACCCCCATCGTCCCGTAGGTGCCGGCGTTGAGGCAGGAACGGGCGTTGAAGCTCGGCAATTGGGTGAGGCCGATATCCATCGTGCCGGCGCCCTCGGCGCTGAGAATCGCGTTCTTCGGCATCCAGGCGGCGACGTCGCGCAGGGC
>DASZJC010000260.1:0-2571 GCA_035948495.1 Xanthobacteraceae bacterium
CAGTCGACGGTGATCCTGGGCAGCCAGGCGACGGTGTGATTTTCATCATTGGTCATGGCCGGGCTTGTTGTCCCGGCCATCCACGCCTTGTTTGTTTGGAAGAAAGACGTGGATGCCCGGCACAAGGCCGGGCATGACGGAGTTTTTGGTGCTTCGCGCGTCGACCTCTCCCCTCCGGGGAGAGCTGAAGCTAGTCCGCATCCGCCATCGCCGGCGCACTCAGCGGCCGGCAGTCGTTGGCGAAGGTCAGTGGTGCGCCGCTGCGCGCCTGCAACGTCTCCTGGTCGATGCCCTCGACCATCTCGCGTACTAGAAACCCTCCCGGCGTCACCTCGACCACGGCGACCTCGGTGTAGATCCGCCGCACGCATTTGACCGCGGTCAGCGGCAGGGTGCACGCGTCGAGCAGGCGCGGCCCGCCCTGGCGCGTGTTGTGCTCCATGATCACCCACACGGCACGCGCGCACGCGGCGAGATCCATGGCGCCGCCGACCAGCGGGCCCTTGTTGGGCAGCCGCATGTCCCAGTTGGCGAGGTCGCCATTCTTCGCCACCTGGAACGCGCCGAGGATCGTCACGTCGATATGGCCGCCGCGGATCATGGCGAACGACCACGACGAATCGACGATCGATGCCCCCGGCCGCAAGGTGATGCGCCGGCTGCTGGCGTCGACGAGATCGGGGTCGGCGCGCTCCGGCGGCGCCAGCGGTCCGGCGCCGACCACGCCGTTCTCGGAATGGATGAAGAGGTCGACGTCCGGCGGAACGTAGTCGGCCACGTGCACCGGCATGCCCATGCCGAGGTTGACCACCATGCCGTCGCGGATGTCCTGGGCGGCGCGCCACGCCATTTGCCGGCGGTTGAGCGGTGTCATGCCTGGTTATTCCTTCGACGTGGACTTCGGGGCGCAACCGAGTGCAAGCGAGGGCACACCCGGCGGCATGCGGCGTGCTTTCGTCGCCTGCTCGAACGCATACGCCAGTCGCAGGAGCACCGGCTCGCTCCAGGCGCGACCCGTGAACGTGACCCCGTAGGGATATTCGGGCGTCTCCTTGTCGCTCGCCGCAGTGACGGTCCCGGGCGGCACCGCGGCGGGCCCGGTCACCATGCCAGCCGGCACTAGGACGCTCGGGTAGCCGGCCTTGGCGGCGATCGACGCGCCCGTGTTGGCGGGAAACAGAATTGCATCGAGCTTATGCTCTTGCATGTAGGCGTCGAGACCGAGCGTGCGGCTCGAACGCAGGTCCATTCGCCGCGCCGAGATGTATTCCATCTCGCTCAAGTCGCCATGCGTTTCCTCCGCGGCGAGAAAAATGTCCTGGCCGAAGCGCAACGCACGGTCCGCGTTTGCCTTGTTAAAGGCGATGATATCGGCAAGCGTCCGCACCTTTGTGCCCTTGGCCCAGTCCCGCAGGTAGGCATTCATGTCGTGCTTAAGCTCATAGAGATAGATCGCGGGAACCCGCGCCGGCTGATTCTTGGTCGGGCTTTCCGGATTGCGGTTGAGGATCGCGGCCTCGGTGCCGGGCCCGCCGATCCAGCCGGCGGTCGGAATATTCGCGCGGATCACCGTGGCACCCGCCTCTTCCAGCGCGGCGACGGCCTCGCGCATCACCGCAACCTGGGGCGGCCGCAGCGGCTTGTAGTAGACGTCGTTGCCCGGATCGGCGGGATCGCTGGGAACGCCGATGCGCGCGCCGCGCAGGCCATTCGGATCGAGGAATTTTGTGTAGTCGGCGGGGCGCTGCAAGTGCCTCGTCGCGGGATCGCGTGGATCGCGAACGGCGAGAACGTTCAGCAGGATCGCGGCGTCGCGTACCGTGCGGGTGAGCGGACCGGCGGTATCCTGACTGGCTGCGATCGGGATGATGCCCGCCCGGCTTATCAGCCCGACCGTAGGTTTGACGGTGACCACGCCGTTCTGATTGGCGGGCGAGAGCAGGGAGCCGGACGTTTCGGTGCCGATTGCGGCCGCGGCGAATCCCGCGGCGACCGCGACCGCCGAGCCCGAGCTCGATCCACCCGGCGGCACGAACGGTATGCCGTTATCGTTGACCTCGGGCGCATACGGGTTGCGTACTTGCCCCCCGAGCGAGCTGTAGCCCGACGGCATTCCGACTGCCAGAATATTGGCAAATTCCGTCAAGTTGGTCTTGCCGAGGATCACGGCACCCGCGTCGCGCAGAAGCTTTACCACCGTCGCGTCGCGCTGGGCTCGGGCGTCGGCCAAAGCGAGCGAACCGGCCGTCGTGTGCTGCGCATCGCCGGTCGCGATGTTGTCCTTGATGAGGATCGGGATGCCCTCGAGCGGGCGGCTCCTCTTGCGCGCCGCCGCATCGAGCTTGCCGGCGATCGCGAGCGCGTCCGGATTGAGCTCGCGGATCGCATTGAGACGCGGGCCGGCGCGATCGTAGGCCTCGATCCGCGCCGTATAGCCCCGCACCAGATCAGCCGACGTGATGCGACCAGCGGCAAACGCGCGCGTGAGTTCGTCAATCGTCGTATTCTCGATACACACGGTTTCCTCCGCGGCGGCCGCCGGCATGCCAAGCGCCAGCAGCAATACCAGCC
>DASZJC010000261.1:0-4039 GCA_035948495.1 Xanthobacteraceae bacterium
TCTACAGATTATGCCCGCGCTTCTTCAACTCGACCCGGACCCGGGTCGTCACCTCGCCCTGCAACCGGTTGGCCCATTGCTGAACGCGCGCGTAGGTCTCGTCGAGAATCTTGGGCTCCTCCGTGAGGATCTTTTTCCCCACCGGCGTCTTGTAGAAAGCGACCGCCTCCTTGAGCTCCTGCTCGGTGAAGCGCTGAGCATAGAGGCGAACGATTTCGTTGGTCATTTCGGCGGTGCGCGGCTCGTACTCGGCGCGCAACTGCGCGCTCACTTCGTTGAGATCGTTGCTCAGGCCCGGGTTGGTCTGCAGGATGACGCCCTTGGTCTGCTCGATGACGCCGAGCACGACGGGTTCCACCAGGTTCTTGGCGCCCTTGAGTTCCATCAATTCGCGCGCGGCCGCCAACGCGGCAGGCGAGGGCTGCTGCGCGCGCACCGGGCCGGTCAACGCGGCGAGCGCAAGCGCGAGGACGGCGGCGCGCGCGATCGGAACAAAAAATCTGGCTGTCATGAACCGCTCCATCTGACGTGCTCCGCCCCGCTTGCGAACAGTCGCCGCATCTCTTAGTCCACGGACCGCGCGAACGCAAAAGCGCCCGCGCAAACTCACCCCGGACGCTCCACGACATCAACGCCGTCCGGTCCGGCAATGATGGCAGTTCGCGCAAGCCCGATGAACAGGCCGTGCTCCACCACGCCCGGGATGGCGGCCAGCCGCTCGGCCAGGACATCGGGCCGCGGAATCCGCTGGAGCGCGGCGTCGAGGATGAAATGGCCGCTATCCGTGACGAAAGCATGGCCGTCCTTGCCGCGCCGCAGCAGCGCCGGTCCGGGCGCCCCGGCCGCGGCGGCCGCCGCCTCGACCGCGCGGCGCGTCGCCGCGAGGCCGAACGGCACCACCTCGACGGGCAGGGGAAAGCGGCCGAGCATCGCCACCCATTTCGAGTGATCGGCGATGACGACCATGCGGGCGGACGCGGCGGCGACGATCTTCTCGCCCAGGAGCGCGCCCCCTCCCCCCTTGATCAGGCTCAGATCCGGCGCGACCTCGTCGGCGCCGTCGACGGTGAGATCGAGTTCAGGGATTTCGTCGAGGGTGGTCAAAGGAATGCCGACGCGCTCGGCATGGGCGCGGGTCGCCTGCGAGGTCGGGACGCCCGCGACGTCGAGCCCGGCGCGCACGCGCTCGGCGAGAAGATCGATGAAGTGCCCGGCGGTCGATCCGGTTCCCAGGCCCAGCCGCATGCCGGCGCGCACGAACTCGAGCGCACCGGCGGCGGCTTTGCGTTTGTAGGCGTCGGCGTCCATGGTCGAACGGATGATTGTGCGCCGCCTATCTAGCGGTCTTGGGGGTGCACGCATAGCCCGCATCGGACCCGCGCAGGCAATGCCGGCGCGTCGCGTTGCGGCGCTTTGCGATGCATCGGAACGCAATTCTTTATTTGGGTCGCATTCTGTGCGGAAAACCGGTACCCGTTTTTCCGGAAAATGCCCCCGCCAGCCGCTGTCCATGCCCCGATGCCCGGCCCCGTGATCGTGTTCGACCTCGACGGAACGCTGGTCGACACCGCGCCCGACCTCATTGCGACGCTCAACGTGGTGCTGGCCCGCGAGGGCCACGGCGCCGTCGCCTATGACGACGCGCGCACGATGATCGGCGGCGGCGCCCGCCACATGCTCGAGCGCGGACTCGCCCGGCAAGGCATCGCGGCCGCGCCGGCCGAACTCGATCGCCTGTTTGCCGATTTCATCGCCTATTACGCGGCCCACGTCGCCGACCATTCGCGGCCGTTCCCCGGCCTCGAGCAAAGCCTCGACCGTTTGGCCGCGAGCGGCGCGCGATTGGCCGTGTGCACCAACAAGCTCGAGCGGCTCTCCGTCCTTTTGCTCGAGCAGCTCGGCCTCGCCGAACGCTTTGCCGCGATTTGCGGACAGGACACGTTCGGCATTGCCAAGCCCGATCCGGAATTGCTGCGGCGCACGATCGAGCGAGCGGGCGGAAGCCTGAGCGCGGCCGTGATGATCGGGGATTCCGCCGCCGACGTGGCGGTCGCGCGGGCGGCCGGCGTTCCGGTGATCGCCGTGGATTTCGGGTATTCCGATGTTCCGGTGGCATCGCTCCGGGCAGACCGGCTCATCGCCCATTTCGACGATCTGCCCCAGGCGATTGCGGCCGTCCTGGCGCGCCCTGCCGCGAGCGGCAAATGACGCCCCGGTTGCGCGCGCGGCGGCACCCCCGTATGGTCCCGGGCGGGAGTGAAGACGGCGAGCGCCGTTGCGAGCGGATATCGTCATGGGCCGAGTAAGCCGGCTGGCGGGCGTTGCGTTGTTGGGCATCGGCCTTGCGGGATGCGGCGTTTCCAACTGGATGCCGAGCTGGGATTTGAGCTTTCCCTCCGCGCCGCCGCCGGCCTCGACCATCCAGGTCGAATCCGAGCCCGCCGGAGCGGACGCCAAGACTTCCGTCGGACCGGGCTGTCGCACCCCCTGCTCGCTCACCGTCGCCACCGCCAATCCGTTCACCGTGACGTTCTCCCTCGCCGGCTATGAATCGCTGACCGTTCCGGTCGCGCCGCACCCGGCGGGCGACCCGCGCGATTCCGCCCAGGCGCTCAAGTTCGACCCCGACCCGGTCTACGCGCAGCTCGAGCCGGTGCCCGCCAAGGGCAAGAAGCGGCCGGCGCCGAAGGCGAAGGCCCCCGCTATGCCGCCTCCGCCCGCCGCCCAGAAGTGAACGGGCGGAATCAACAGGGATCTGCAGGGATTAACAGCGGAAGGCTTCGGCCCTCGCCGGCGCCCTTCGCGCGGAATCAGCAACGATCTGCAAGCGCCAACCTCTCCGTCGTCCTCCGGATGCGGGGTGTCCGCGCTTGTTCCCGCTTGTTATTCTCGCTTCATGGGCTCCGCATGTTGCATCGCATCAGCTTCCTCGCACCGTTTTTCCCAATGCTTACAATCGGTCCGAAGCTTCCCGGCCGTGACGTACCGCGTCGCCGTTAGCCGCCGCGCTTGTATTTTCGCTGATATTTACAAGCGCGGCGCCCGCGTTCGCTGCACCGCAACGCGCCGCGTGCCTCGCCCGCTGCAGGGCTTCCCGAGCGGCCAGTGTTTTCAGCAAGGATTTGCAGTCGCCACTGGCGCGTCCTCGAAGCCCGACAGGCGCACCGTCGATTGCAGGCGTCATTCGGTTGGCCTCGTCTAGCCCCTTGATGTTTACCGGCGACGGCGGCGGCCGCGTCACCGGGCAAGGGTTCGCACCGCTCATTCTCATACGATTGACATATAATCGCAATCGTTTGAGGACGTCGAGGGGCAGCTTGTCGCAGGGCTGCGCGCTGGAATTCGGCAGGCGCCGGTGCCGCCCGTTCCGCGCGGACCTTGCGCTTCGGTTGACACCCCCGGGGGCTCGCCTTAAATCCCCGGCCGGCGTCGATGCGCCGAATTCGAATGCCATCGGCGGCTTGGGCGGGCGCTTAGCTCAGCGGGAGAGCGTTCCCTTCACACGGGAGAGGTCGTAGGTTCAATCCCTACAGCGCCCACCAAACAAATCATTGACTTGGAAAGCTCTAGCCAAGAGCAATTGCGCGCGAGTGTAACCCCGGTGTGACCGGAAACGGAAAATCGCCGATCTCACGGCTGACATATTGCCATTCACGCGCTTCATCCTTGCGTTCTCCGGAGCTATTTTCATCGTTTTGATTAGGTCAGTTACACCGTTAAGCCGAACCGCACACGATTGGTCGAAGCTCTAAAGGCCCACAACAGGCCCCGCGCGGTCCGGTTAACCAAACGGAGCAGCCTAAGTAATTGCTCTAATTTGAGGCTCTTAATATTTTGGTCATCATTAAAAAATCGGAAATGGCAAAGCGTGCCTTGGCAAATGCGTAATTCGGAGTCGTGCGCCATGCGTATGTGGATCGCGTTCGCAGTTCTGTTGGTCTCTACCCCGGCATTCGCCCAGACTTCGGGCAGCACATCCGGCGCGTCGTCGGCCATCAACATCACCAACCCGGCCAGCACCACGGCGACGAACCGCCTG
>DASZJC010000262.1:0-2036 GCA_035948495.1 Xanthobacteraceae bacterium
CCCTCCTGCACCGGATCGACGTGCTCGTCGGTGAGCACGAGCTGGATCTGCAGTTCCGGATGGCGCGCCATGAAATCGGCGATCGCCGGACCGAGCTTGATGGTGCCGAACGACATGGGCGCGTTCACGCGCAGCAGGCCGCGCGGCGTCGACTGCAGATGCGCGACCGAGCGGTCGGCCGCGTCGAGATCGGCCAGAATGGCGACGGCGCGCTCGAAATAGGCCTGCCCGTTCTCGGTCGGGCTGGCGTGGCGCGTGGTCCGGTTGAGCAGTTGAACGCCGAGGTCGTTCTCGAGCTCGGCGACGTATTTGCTGATCGCGGAGCGCGAGAGCCGCAGTTGCCGGCCGGCTTCGGAGAAACTCCCGAGCTCGACGACTTTGACGAAAGCCCTGAGGCCGGCAAGTTTGTCCAAGGCGCAGGTCCCGGGTCGGGGCAGCGTCAGGGGGATTGTCGCCAATCCATAGACAGTCCTGCCATGACAAACGTCATTGTCTTTATATCCCGACGATCCAACATGTCGGACGAGTTTTTCCAGGCCAAAAGGCCGAAGGAACAGGAGGCGGCCATGGCAGGCCTGCACCACGTCACGGCAATCGCGGGCAACCCGCTGCGAAACCTCGACTTTTATACGCGCACCCTGGGGCTGCGCCTGGTCAAGCGTACGGTCAATTTCGACGACCCGGGCACCTATCACCTCTATTACGGCGACGAGACCGGCCGGCCGGGCACGGTCCTCACCTTCTTTCCCTGGGAGCATGCGGTCAAAGGCCGTGGCGGGGTGGGGGAAACCCAGCAAACCGCGTTCCGCGTGCCCGCCCGCGCGCTCGGCTATTGGACGCAACGCTTCCTCGCCAAGGGGGTGGCGCATGAAGCAATAGAAAAGCGCTTCGGCGACAGCGTCCTGCCGTTCTCCGATCCGGACGGCACCAGCCTCGCCCTCGTCGGCGTGCCCGATGCCGAGGACGAGCCCGGATGGAGCAACGGCGACATTCCGGCCGACAATGCGATCCGCGGCTTCTTCGGCGTGACGCTCCTCCTCGACGACGCGGCGAAGACCGGCGCGATCCTCACCGACGTGTTGGGGCTCGACGAAGCCGGACGCGAGGGCTCGATCATTCGCTACCGCGCGGCCGGATCGGCGCCGGGCGCCGTCGTCGATATCTACCAAGCCGAGGGCTTTGCGCGCGGACGCCAGGGACGCGGCTCGGTCCATCACATCGCCTTCCGGGCTGCCGACGACGCCGAACAGGCGGCGATGGCGCGCAAGCTGGTGGCGCGGCACGGCGTGCGTCCCACCGAGCAGCGCGACCGCACCTATTTCCGCTCGGTCTATTTCCGCGAGCCCGGCGGCGTGCTGTTCGAAATCGCCACCGACATTCCGGGCTTCGCGATCGACGAACCGGTGGCTTCGCTCGGCAGCGCGCTCAAGCTGCCGGGGTTCCTGGAGCCGCACCGCGGCGAGATCGAGAAGGCGCTGCCGGCGCTCGAGGCGGTGGCGTGATGTCCGCGCCCTTCATTCACCGGTTCGAACCGGCAACGACGCCCGGCTTGCCGCCGGTCCTGCTGCTGCACGGAACCGGCGGCGACGAAAACGATCTCGTGCCGCTCGGGCGCGCGGTGGCGCCGGGCGCGGCCCTGCTCTCGCCGCGCGGCAGGGTGCTGGAGCACGGCATGCCGCGCTTCTTCCGGCGGCTCGCCGAAGGCGTGTTCGACGAGGACGACGTGCGGCGGCGGGCGGTCGAGCTTGCCGACTTCGTCGCGGACGCGCGCGGGCGCTACGGTCTCGCCGCGCCGATGGCGCTCGGCTATTCGAACGGCGCCAACATCGCGGCGGCGGTGCTGCTGCTGCGGCCGCAGGCGCTCGCCGGCGCCATCCTGTTGCGGGCGATGGTGCCGCTCGGCGCGGCGCCGCGCGCGGATCTCGCCGGCAAGCCGGTGCTGATCGTATCGGGGGCGCAGGACCCGATCGCTTCGGCGGACGGCGCCGCGCGCCTCGCGGACCTGCTGCGCCGGGCGGGCGCCGCCGTCGAGCAGA
>DASZJC010000263.1:0-2844 GCA_035948495.1 Xanthobacteraceae bacterium
CGATAGAGCCCGTCCGTTTGCTCGACCAGGCGGCGCAGCCGCAGCATGCGCAGGCCGACCTCGACGGCGTAGTCCTGGTCGGCGCGCGGGACGTGGACATGGGCGCCGTGCGCGGCAAGCCGGCGCGCGATCTCGACCACCCGCCCCTTGAGTTCGAGCGCCGACAGCGCCGCGTCGCCGGCATCGAGCAGGGCGGTCGCCACCAGCGCGACCGGCAAGGCCGGCACGACCTCGCCGACCTTCGCCATCAGCAGGCCGCCGAGCCGCGCGACCTCGGCGAAGCGCCGGTCATGATCGAGGACGCGGAAATCGATCCCGCGGGCGGCGACGTAATCGCGCAGCGAGATCGGCGCGCCGAAGCTCACGCAGGCGTAGCCCAGGCGGTACAGCCTGCCGCGCAGCTTGAGGGCGAGATTGCGCGCCAGGAAGCCGAGGAAGACCCGCGCATTGAACGTGAAGCGCGGCTTTTGGCCTTCCGGCGTCGCGAGCGCCGCCACCTGCACCCGGTCCTCCAGCACGCGGTCGTAGTTGATGCCGACCGGCACGAACACGACGTCGCGCGCGCCGTTCGGGTCGAAGCCCGCGACCATGTAGCTGAGCAGGCCGAGCTTGGCGGGCTGCAGCCGTCCGTCGCGCGTCAGGCCGCCTTCCGGGAATATCGCCTGCGCGAGCCCGCCGGCGACCGCCATGTGGACGTAGCGCGCAAGGACCTTGCGGTAGAGCGGCTCGCGCGAATCGCGCCGCACGAAATAGGCGCCCATCGAGCGGATCAGGTTCTGCAGCAGCCACACCCGCGCCCATTCGCCGACCGCGTAGCTCAGCGCCGAGCTTGTCGACACCATGTAGGTGACGAGCACGTAGTCCATGTTGGAGCGATGGTTGATGACGAAGACGACGGCGGCGTCCGGGTCGACCCGCTGCAGCGCCTTTTCGTCCACGTAGCCGAGGCGAACCCGGTAGAGATAGGTCGAGACCAACCGGGCGATGCGCGTGCCCACGCCGAAATAGGCGTAGTGCGAGAACGACGGCACGATCTCCCGGGCGTAGCGGCGCGCCCGCGCCTGCGCCACCTCGCGCGGCACGTCGTTCGCGGCGGCGTAGTCGTCGATCGCGCCGAGCACGTCCGGATCGAAGATCAGCTGATCGATCAGCGCCTGGCGCTTGGCGAGCTTGAGCGGCTGGATGCGCAGCTTGAGGCGGGTGTTGAGCTCGTCGATCGCCCGGTTGATGCGCCGGCGCAGCAGCCAGCGCACGCCCGGGATCAGCAAACGATCGAGCAGCGACCAAAGCGCCAGCGCCGCGACGATCGCGACCAGCCAGACCGGCAACGTCACCGTGGAAGACACGACGTCATGATCCCGCCGATGCCCACGCCCGGCACCGCGGCGAGCGTAGCCCGGATGAGCGCGCAGCGCGAAATCCGGGGAGAAAGTCCCCGCATTTCGCTGCGCTCATGCGGGCTACGTTTGCGTCCCTCTGAACGTCGGCTGGCGCGGATGGACATGGTCCTTGAAGTCGGCGAATTCCTTCCACTTCGGCTCGGGCAAATCGCAGCCGGGCCGCGGCGCGTAGATCGAGGGCTCGGCCAGGGCGAGCTGCGGGATATAGCGCGGGCAGTTGGGAAAGATCGCCCGCGCATCGACGCGCACGATCATCTGCGCGCCGACCGTCTCGGCCATGAGCGGATCGTCGCGGCTCACCGTGGCGGTGCCGTTGACGCGCAGGCGCCGCGGCCGCTGCATGTCGATGAACAGCAGGCCGACGTTCGGATTGACCAGGAGATTGCCGAGACTCTTGAACATGCCGTTGCCGTCGTAGTCCGGGAAGGCGAGTTGCGACCGCCCCGTGACCCGCACGAACCCCGGCGCGCCGCCCTTGAACGAGCAGTCGGGGCGTCCGTCCGCATCCGCGGTGGCAATGAAGAAGAAGATCGCGGCTTCGATGTACGCCTTGTCGTCGTCGCTGAACGCGGTGCGGGTGAGCTTCTCCTCCAGCCGGTCGGAGATGCGGCGGCTGTCGAAGGCGTCCTGCAGCCGGCGGTTGCCGTCGTGATACATGATGGTCATGGCGGTCTCGTTTCAGCGCCCTCTAGCGTAGCCCGGATGAGCGCGCAGCGCGAAATCCGGGGAGAAAGTTCCCGCATTTCGCTGCGCTCATGCGGGCTACGGAGCCGCAAACCCTTTCTTAAGTTTAAGCCGCGTTAATCGGCATGGGCGGACGCGCGCCGGCAAGGCGGGCGGCCGAGGCGGTTCCATTGACGACCATAGTATCCCATGGTATCCCAATTTTTCCCACGCCGCGTAGCGTCCCCTGATCGGCGCGTGTGGTCGGCGGGCGCCGGTGACCAGGGGCGACATGGACCGCTTCGTGTCCAATTACACCTTGCGCCTCGATGCCAAGGGACGGGTGTCGATCCCGGCACCCTACCGCGCGGTGCTCGCCCGCGACGGGTTCGACGGCCTCTACTGCTATCCGACTCTCGACCGCCCGGCGCTCGATGCCGGCGGCAATGCGCTGCTGGCGGAGATCGAGAGCCTGATCGGGCGCTTTGCGCCCTATTCGGACGAGCGGGAGGATTTCTCGGCGGCGCTCTACGGCACCAGCGAGACGCTCAAGATCGACGGCGAGGGCAGGGTGGTCCTGTCCGACGCCCTCAAGGCCCATGCGGGGATCGCCGCGGCGGTCGCTTTCGTCGGCCTCGGTCACAAGTTTCAGATCTGGGAGCCCGAACGCTTCCGCGCGCAGCTCGCGGAGGCCACCGGGAAGGTGCGCGCGCTCACGAAGCAGCTGGGCTCCCGGAGGGCGGCGGACGATCCGCACGGAGCACGGGGATGACGACGGGCC
>DASZJC010000264.1:0-7802 GCA_035948495.1 Xanthobacteraceae bacterium
CCTCATGATCGCGCACATCTACATCGGCAGCATCGGCATGGAAGGCGCCTTCGAGGCGATGGGAACCGGCGAGGTCGACGTCAACTGGGCGAAGGAGCACCACAGCCTGTGGCTCGAGGAGGAATTGGCGCGCGGCCGCAGTGCCGCTCCGCCCCGGCAGGCCTCGGCGACGCCCGCGCAGTAGGCCGCCGCCTCAGCGCGACGATGCGGCGGAGAGCCCGCCCTCGATCACTGTGAAGCGCGGCGTGCTCGCGGCTCGCGCCGCCGCGCCGGCCTGCATGCCGCGCTCGAGCGTCTCGACTGCGGCGCGCAACTCGCCTTCCATCAGCGCCGGCGCATCGACGTGCACCGCGGCGTTGCGGCATTGGTCGAGCGCGGCGCTCAACACGCCGACCGTCGCCGCGGCCTGGCGCGGGGTGCGCGCCAACTCGCCCTTGATCGTTTCATAAAGTTGGGACGCCAGCAGCGCCGAATAGACGCCGGAGCCGTCATTGGCGATGTTGCGGGCGACGCTGTCGGCGACGATCCGCGCCGTCCGCACGAGATCGACCGGTACCGCGCACCGCTGCATCGCCATCCCCATGGATCGGCTGATGAGGGTGCTACACGATTCGCGCAGCCCGCGCATTGGGGCTGCAAACAAGCGGCGACCGCCGAAGCGGTCGCCGCCAATCAGACGGTCGGTGGCTGGACGCCCCTGCGCGTGCTCACCTCACGCAGAGCGGGCCCACGCACACGATCGGCGGCGGAGCCACAATTATGGGAGGCGGAACGACGACCACCGGCGCTGGATAGGCTCCGGGCGGCGGCGCCTCATCGGGCGGCCCATAGGCGCCGGGGGGCGCCCCATCGTCGAGCGGCGGAGCATCGGCCATGGCCGGATCCTCGAGCACTTCGACGTCGGAGATCACCGTCGGATACGGGTAAACCGGCTGCTCATAGAAGTACCAGGCGCCGCCCACGTCCCACCACCAGCCGTAACGGCCATTGCGCACTTCGTGCCGCCACGCGCCGCGGTCCCAGCCGAGCGTGCCGCGATAGAAATGGCCACCGAACCCGCGCCGCGCGAAACCGGGATGCCGGGCGAAGTAAGCCGGACGGCCGGCGTAACCCGGGCGACCCGCGGGACGCCCGGCGTAGCCCGGCTTGTTGCCTCCCTGCTGTGGTCCCGGCCGTGCGGCTTGGTGGTAGCCCGGACGTCCGCCCGTCGCCGGCCCGCGTTGAACCGGCGCGGCTCGTTGCGGCGGTGGCTTACCCTTTTGCTGAACCCCGCCTCCCCCCTGCTGTGCCGACGCCGACAGGGACAACGCAAAGAACATCGACACCACCGGGACCATAACGGTCACGAATCTGACTCTGCCCATCCTGAAATTCTCCTCCTGCCTCTGACTGCCGAGCTGCCGGAGGCCTGCTCGCGCAACCACCGCGCCCCTTAAGCGGAACCGATGAATAATCGCCGATTGTGGCAATCCAAGCACGCGATTTTGCGCTTTCGTCGTCGTCTTTCGGCCACAATTGCGCAGCCGCGCATCCATATGCCGCTATAATATTCCCATGCGCGTCATCGGCATCGCCGGCTGGAGCGGAGCCGGCAAGACCACTTTGCTCGCCAAGCTCATCCCGCGCCTCGCCGCCCGGGGCGTGCGCGTGTCGACCGTCAAGCACGCCCATCATGCCTTCGATGTCGACCAGCCCGGCAAGGATTCCCACACCCACCGCATGGCGGGTGCGACCGAGGTCCTGGTGTCGTCGGCCAACCGCTGGGCGCTGGTGCACGAGTTGCGCGGCTCGGCGGAGCCGTCGCTCCCGGATTTGCTGGCGAAGCTCGCGCCGGTCGACCTCGTCATCGTCGAGGGCTTCAAGCACGGCGCGCATCCCAAGCTCGAAGTTCACCGCGCCGAGGTCGGCAAACCGCTGCTCCATCCCGCCGATCCGCGCATCGTGGCGGTCGCATCCGACGCGCCGGTGGCAACCGCCCGGGTGCCCGTCGTGGGGCTCGACGACATCGAGGCGGTCGCCGATCTGATGCTTGCCCACGCGGTGCCGATCGCCGCGGTCGCCGGCTGCCGCGGGAGCCGGTGATGGCGCAGCTTTCCGACGATTGCTTCGCGTTCGGCGGGCCGCTGCTTGCGGTCGAGGAGATCGAGCGCCTGCTGGCCGAACGCATCGTGCCGGTCGCCGAGACCGAGCGGGTGAGCTTGCGCGATGCGGCCGGCCGGGTGCTTGCCGCCGACGTGATCGCAGCGGTCGACCTGCCGCCGTTCGACAATTCCGCCGTCGATGGGTTCGCGGTGCTCCATGCCGGCCTGGCGAGGGCGGGCGAGACGCGCCTCACGGTGATCGACCGCGTGGCGGCCGGGCACGCCGCGGTGCAGCCGGTCGCGGCCGGCCAGGCGGTCCGCATCTTCACCGGCGCACCCATGCCGGCGGGCGCCGACACGGTGTTCATGCAGGAGGACGTTCGCCTCGACGGCGACGCGGTGATCGTGCCACCGGGGCTCAAGCCCGGCGCCAACCGCCGCCGCGCCGGGGAGGACGTGCGCACCGGCACGGTGGCGTTGCCGGCCGGCCGGCGTCTCGCGCCCCAGCACATTGCATTGGCCGCGGCGTTAGGATGCGTCGACCTGATCGTGCGCCGACGCCTTCGCGTGGCGCTGTTCTCGACCGGCGACGAAATCGTCGAGCCCGGCGCGCCGCGGCCGCAGCCGGCGCTCTACGACGCCAACCGGCGGCTGCTCGCCGAGATGGCCGGGCGGCTCGGCGCCGGCGTGACCGACCTCGGCATCCTGCCCGACGACCCGCAGGCGTTGGCGCAGGCGCTTGCCGCCGCGGCCGCCGGCCACGACGTGGTGGTCACCTCGGGCGGCGTCTCGACCGGCGAGGCCGATCACGTGCGCGCGGCCGTCGAACGGATCGGGCGCCTCGTCTTCTGGCGCGTCGCCATCAAGCCGGGCCGGCCGGTCGCCATGGGGGTCATTCCCGGGCCGGGCGCCGGCAGCGGCGCCGCCTTCGCCGGGCTGCCGGGAAATCCGGTCGCGGCCTTCATCACTTTCGTGCGGGTGGTGCGGCCGCTGCTGCTGCGGCTCTCGGGCGCGCTGCCCGAGCCGATGGTCGCGCTGCCGGTGCGCGCGGGTTTCTCCTACCGCAAGAAGCTCGGCCGGCGCGAATACGTCCGCGTCACCCTCGCACGCGCACCGGATGGGACGATCGAAGCAAAAAAATTTCCCCAGGACGGTGCCGGCGTCATCACGTCGCTCACCCAGACCGACGGGCTGGTCGAGCTGCCGGAGCAGACGACCGAGGTCGAGCTTGGCGCGACGGTCGGGTTTCTTCCCTACGTCGCGCTGATCGGATGAGGCGCGGCCGCGCGCGGCGTTACAGCCGCACGCCCTCGGTCGCGTAGGCCACGCTCACCGGCTCCTGCAGCTTGGCGAGCACGAAGCTGCCCGCCACGGCGATCACGGCGGCGGCAACGAGAGCGGCCAAAAACGCGCGCATATTTTATCCTCCCGGCTTTCACTCTCATGATACCCGAACGGCGCCGATTTGGGGAGGCGGTCAGGCGATCAGCTGCTCCTCGAGCGCCGCGAAGTGCTGCGCCTGCGCCGCGTCCTCCGGGGTGTTGACGTTGAAGAACGGATCGACCGGCTCGGCCGGCCATTCGGCGAGCCCGACGCCGTGGCGGGCGGTCCACATCTCGATCTTGCGCAGCCCGTGCTCGACGACCGCGCGGCGCAGATCCGCGCGCAGGCCGACCGGCCACAGGCCGACCACCGGGTGACGCCACGCACCCGACCTGGCGCAGGCGAGCGGGACGCCGGCGGCAAGGCGCGCCGCGTGCAGCCGGCGCACGAGGTCGCGCGGGAGGAACGGGCAATCCCCCGGCACGCTCGCAAGCCAGGCGATCGCCGGCGCGTTGGCCGCCAGCCAGTCGAGCCCGGCGAGGATGCCGGCGAGCGGCCCGGCGAATCCGGCGATGTCGTCCGCCACCACCGGCAGGCCGAAACCGGCGAAGCGGGCTGGATCCCCGTTGGCATTGATGATGACGCCGGCGCACTGCGGGCCCACACGGCCGAGCGCGCGCTCGAGGATGGTCTCGCGGCCGATGCGGATCAGGCCCTTGTCGCCGCCGCCCATGCGGCGCGCCAGCCCGCCCGCGAGCACGAGCCCGTAGGTCGGCGGCTCAGTCGTCATGGGCGGCCGCCTTGCGCCGGTGCTTGGCGGATTCGTCCTCGACGTAGCGCAGGTCCTGGTCGAACACGATGCGCTCTTCGCCGGAGAGGGCGATGAACCGCTTGCCGCGCGCGCGGCCGATCAAGGTCAGCCCGGCCTTGCGGGCAAGCTCGACGCCCCAGGCGGTGAAGCCCGAGCGCGACACCAGGATCGGAATGCCCATGCGCACGGCCTTGATCACCATCTCGGAGGTGAGCCGGCCGGTCGTGTAGAAAATCTTGTCGTCCGGGCGCACGTCGTGGCGGAACATCCAGCCGGCGATCTTGTCGACCGCGTTGTGGCGGCCGACGTCCTCCATGTAGACCAGCGGGCGGTCCTCGACGGCGAGCACGCAGCCGTGGATGGCCCCGGCCTCGAGATAGAGCGAGGGCGTGGTGTTGATCTTGTGGGTGATGGTGTAGAGCCAGGAGGTGCGCAATTCGGCGGCGGGCAGCGCGGCGTTCTCGATCACCTCCATCAGGTCGCCGAACACGGTGCCCTGGGCGCAGCCCGAGGTCTGCACTTTCTTCTTGAGCTTGGCCTCGTAATCGGTCGCCCGCTCGGTGCGCACCACCGCGACCGCCAGATCTTCGTCGTAGTCGACCCCGGTCACCTCGTCGTCCGGCCGCAGCATGTTCTGATTGAGCAGGTAGCCGAGCGCCAGGTACTCCGGGTAGTCGCCGATCGTCATCGCGGTGACGATCTCCTGGGCGTTGAGGTAGATGGTCAGCGCGCGCTCGACGGTGACCGAGGTCTCGATCCGCTCGCCCGACTGGTCCACCCCGGCGACGCGCTCGGTCAGCCGCGGGTCGGCCGGATCGGGGCGCAGCAGGTAGTCGTCCTTGGGCTTGGATATGACCGGTGCCATGGGCGCGTTGTCGGCCAATTATGTCGACACGACAAGCCGCCGATGCAACCGGCCGAACGAGCCGAGGCACTTGAGCCGACGTGCGCAGCGGTTCCGAGCGCACATCAAGCCGCCTGGGCCGGCGTTTTCGGTGCGTTTGGAATCCTTAACGATTTCCTAACGCTAGGCGGCGCGGTTCGCTCGGCGGTGGAGGCCTGCCAGTGCGATCGTGCGTGAACTGGAGGGGTCGGGCTTCGAAGTAAAGGATGAAGCCTCAGGCCGCGTGCCACGCGCCGGGCATGCCGAGTTCGACCGCGCCGGTCGTCGGCTGGGCGTGCTTGGCGCGCCAGCGGGGGCCGGGGCCGCGCATGTAGTGCAGTTCGGGCCGGTAGGGGTCGAACAGGTCCTTGGCCAGGGAGCGCCAAAGGGCGCGGGCCGTCCGGCGGAGGCTCGGAGCCTTGCTGCGGGGGTGGGCCATGACGAACTCCCGTGACGCGAGGGACCGGCGATCCGGCCTGCTCGTTGGTCGCGTTGCCGAGCATCCGGGTTCAGCCGCATGGTCGGCCGGAATTCGTTAAAAACTGGTGAGAATTCGTCTCGCACCTGAATCGCATTTGCCGAGTTTGGCGACAGCGTTTCCGGAGCGTTACGGCGATCGCCGACCGACGGCGGCGGCCGAGCGCCCGTCCGATCGGCGTCTTGCCCTTGCGCCGCGCCGCCGCTACATCAGCACCGAATCCCCCGACACGGCGCCGCGGGCGCGCAAATAAAAGGATCGGCCGGCGATGGCCCGCCAGTTCATCTACCACATGGAGGGTCTCTCCAAGACCTACCCGGGCAACCGCAAGGTGCTCGAGAACATCAACCTGTCGTTCTATCCCGACGCCAAGATCGGCGTGCTCGGCGTCAACGGCTCCGGCAAATCGACCTTGCTGCGCATCATGGGCGGGCTCGACAAGGAGTTCGGCGGCGAGGCGTGGGCGGCGGAGGGCGCGCGGGTCGGCTACCTGCCCCAGGAGCCGCAGCTCGATGCGGAGAAATCCGTGCGCGAGAACGTCATGGAGGGGGTCACCGCCCAGCGCGCGATCCTCGAGCGCTACAACGAGCTGGCGGTCAATTACTCCGACGAGACCGCCGAGGAGATGACCAAGCTGCAGGACGAGATCGAGGCCAAGGGCCTGTGGGACCTCGATTCGAAGATCGACCAGGCGATGGACGCGCTGCGCTGCCCGCCCGACGATGCCCGGGTCGAGACGCTTTCGGGCGGCGAGCGGCGCCGCGTCGCGCTGTGCCGGCTGCTGCTCGAAGCCCCCGACCTGCTGCTGCTCGACGAGCCGACCAACCACCTCGACGCCGAGACGGTGGCGTGGCTCGAAGGGCATCTGCGCGGCTATCCCGGCGCGATCCTGATCGTCACCCACGACCGCTACTTCCTCGACAACGTCACCGGCTGGATCCTCGAGCTCGATCGCGGCCGCGGCATTCCCTACGAGGGCAATTACTCCGCCTGGCTGGCGCAGAAGCAGAAGCGGCTGGAGCAGGAGGGCCGCGAAGAGGAGGCGCACCAGCGCACGCTCGCGCGCGAGCAGGAATGGATCGCCGCCTCCCCGCGCGCCCGTCAGGCGAAGTCGAAGGCGCGCTACCAGCGCTACGAGGAACTGCTGGCGAAGGCGGCCGAGAAGACCACCCAGACCGCCCAGATCGTCATCCCGGTCGCCGAGCGGCTCGGCCAGAACGTCATCGACTTTTCCCACCTCAAGAAGGGCTACGGCGAGAATCTGCTGATCGACGACCTCACCTTCAAGCTGCCGCCCGGCGGCATCGTCGGAGTGATCGGCCCGAACGGCGCCGGCAAGACCACCTTGTTCCGCATGATCACCGGCCCGGAGAAGGCCGACGCCGGCGCCATCACCGTCGGCGAGAGCGTGCGGCTCGGCTACGTCGACCAGTCGCGCGACAGCCTGGAGGGCAAGAACAGCGTGTGGGAGGAGATTTCCGGCGGCAAGGACGTGCTGCTGCTCGGTAAGCGCGAGGTCAATTCGCGCGCCTACTGCTCGGCGTTCAATTTCAAGGGCGCCGACCAGCAGAAGAAGGTCGGCCAGCTCTCCGGCGGCGAGCGCAACCGGGTGCACCTCGCCAAGATGCTCAAGTCCGGCGCCAACGTGATCCTGCTCGACGAGCCGACCAACGACCTCGACGTCGACACCCTGCGCGCGCTCGAGGAGGCGCTCGAGGACTTCGCCGGCTGCGCCGTCATCATCAGCCACGACCGCTGGTTCCTCGACCGCATCGCTACCCACATGCTGGCGTTCGAGGGGGAGAGCCACGTCGAATGGTTCGAGGGCAATTTCGCCGATTACGAGGAGGACAAGAAGCGGCGGCTGGGGATCGACTCGACCATCCCGCACCGGATCAAATACAAGAAATTCAGCCGATGAGATTTTTCTCAGGCGTTATTCTGAGTCTGAGAGAGCGTGAAACAAATTTCGCCGTCATCCTGAGGAGCCGGCCGGAGGCCGGCGTCTCGAAGGATGGCCGCAGGCACGGAACCAGCTGCCATCCTTCGAGACACGCCCTTCGGGCGCCCCTCAGGATGACGCCGAATGTGTGGAATCGGTCTCTGACGTGCTATACTGTCTACGCTGAGATCGGGGCTTGAAGCAGTACCGATGACTGAAGTCGAAAACCTCATTCTCGATCACCTGCGCCACATGCGTAGCGGGATTGACGGGTTGCGCGAGGA
>DASZJC010000265.1:0-2041 GCA_035948495.1 Xanthobacteraceae bacterium
CGGCCGTCGCGCTCGAACCGGAACGGCGCGAAATCGCCGATGCCGGCGCGGCGGAACGCTTGTGCATCGGCCTCGGCGTCCCTTCCTTCGAGCACCAGCATCGCCAGCCCTTCCCCGCGGGCCAGGACGTCGCGGGTGAAGGCGCCGAACGAGATCGTGCCCGGGGCCGGCGCGGCGATTTTGTCCGGCTCTCCGACCGTGAGCAGTTCGATGAAGAATCCGGGCAGTTGGACGATGCGGTTATGGGTGCCCCACGGGTGGCGGTTGCGCGCCCCGACGGTAAATCCGAGGCGCCCATAGAGATTCCCGGCGGCGTCGAGGTCGCGAACCACATGGACGAGATGATCGAGGCCGCGCGCCATCGGGCAGCCGCGGGTTTTACTTCACCGCGGAAAACGACGTGGGCTGAAGGAACATGCTG
The DNA here is from genome assembly GCA_035948495.1 of Xanthobacteraceae bacterium. GTDB lineage: Bacteria > Pseudomonadota > Alphaproteobacteria > Rhizobiales > Xanthobacteraceae > AP-16. The sequence goes on from DASZJC010000265.1 coordinate 422, forward strand.
GTGATCGACGCGACGATCTGGCCGTCCCGCTCGGTTTCCGCGCGTTTGGCGAGCCACTCGGGGTCGGTCATGAAGCCGCCGAAGACACGCTCCCGTTCGCCCATCGATTCCCACGCGAGCATGTAATAGAGATCCTGGTTCGACTCGCCGACCAGCACGGTCCAGAAGCCCGCCTGGCGAATACCGTGGCGCTTCCACAGGTCGAGCGTGATGGTCTCGAAGCGCTTGAGCAGCGCCGGCAGCCGTCCGGGAATGCAGTGATAGATTCTCAGTTCGTAGATCATGGGTCCTCCCTGCCGCCGTGGGCGCGTTTTGGTGCGTTGGGGGTGCGTTGCGGCGGCCGCCTCAGAGGTATCGGAATGGATTGAAAGTCAATGGCCGGCCGGCGTAGTATCCCGCCCGTCACTGTCATCGAGGAGCGACCAATGCCGTCGAGCAAGGCGATGTACCGCCTCATTCCGACTTCGGACCCGGTCGGCATCGTACCGCCGCAGCCCGCCGAGGCGGACGCCACCGTGGCGCTTGCTTTCGTCGTTGCCCTGCTACGTGCGCTGCGCGATCGCGGCACCCTGTCACGGGCGGAGGTCGACGACGTGCTGGCCGATGTGGAAGACCGCGTGGCGGGCGGGAAGGCGTCTTACCTCGTCCAGACCGTACGCCGGGATCTCGCGCGCGAAGACGACGAATAGGGCCCGAGGGGTTTACACCAGCCGGCTCTGCACCACCGCGGCCTCGATGAAGGACGCGAACAGCGGGTGCGGCTCGAACGGCCGGGACTTCAGCTCCGGATGGAACTGCACCCCGATGAACCAGGGATGGTCATCGTATTCGATGATCTCCGGGAGCACGCCGTCGGGCGACATGCCGGAAAAACGCATCCCGCGCTGCTCCAGCCGCCCCTTGTAGTTGGTGTTGACCTCGTAGCGGTGGCGGTGGCGCTCGGAAATTTCCGTCGTGCCGTAAATGTCGGCAACGCGGCTGCCGGGCGTCAGATGCGCCGGATAGGCGCCGAGCCGCATGCTGCCGCCGAGGTCGCCGCCGGCCCGGCGTTTCTCCTGGGCATTGCCGCGCAGCCATTCGGTCATCAGCCCCACGACCGGCTCCGGGGTCGGCCCGAACTCGGTTGAGTTCGCCCCCTCGATGCCGACGAGATTGCGCGCCGCCTCGACCACCGCCATCTGCATACCGAAGCAGATGCCGAAATAGGGCACCTGGCGTTCGCGCGCGAACTGGGCGGCGAGAATCTTGCCCTCCGCGCCGCGCTGGCCGAAGCCGCCCGGCACGAGGATGCCGTCGACGTGCTCGAGGAACGGCGCCGGGTCCTTGTTCTCGAACACTTCGCTCTCGATCCAGTCGAGGTTGACCCTGACCTTGTTGGCGATGCCGCCGTGCGAGAGCGCTTCGATCAGCGACTTGTAGGCGTCCTTGAGGCCGGTGTACTTGCCCACCACCGCGATGGTCACCGCCCCTTCCGGGTTACGGATGCGCTCGTTGATGATGCGCCAGCGCTCCAGGTCGGCCGGCGGCGGCTCGATGCCGAAAGCGGCGAGCACCTCGGCGTCGAGGCCTTCGGCCGAATAGGCCTCGGGCACCGCGTAGATGTTGTCCACGTCGCGCGCC
>DASZJC010000266.1:0-3015 GCA_035948495.1 Xanthobacteraceae bacterium
GATCAAGCCGGCCTCGACGACGCTGGCGATCAGCTGACGCGGGCTCGAGCCTTTCAACTCGCGCTCCGGCGGCAGCCCCAAAAGCTCGTTGAGCTTCTGGTTGGCAACGACGATGCGGCGCTCCGCATCGAACATGCACAAGCCGTGCGGCATGTTGTTGAGCGCGGTATCGAAGCGATTGGCCAGCAGCGATATGTCGCGCGAGGCGACGACGGTGTCGAGCAAGGTATGGCGCAGCCGCTCGGCGATGAACTTCACTCCGAGGAAGAATGGAATGAGCAGCCCGGCGAAAATCCAATGATACGGCGTCCCGTGCAGCAGCAGCGCCGCGGTCATCGGCACCCACGCGCACAGGATCTGCACGACGACGAACCGGGCACTGCCGAAGTTGCGGCCGAAGATGCCGACTACGTAGGCGATCGTCATCGAGAAGCTGGCCAACTGGGCAAACGCATCGGAGGTCGCCGCGAAGACGACGTAACAACATATGCCGAGCAGCGCGACCGAGGTCGCGGCGCCGGCGACGTAACGGCGTTCCCATCGCCGGGCGACGTCGTTGTCCTTGATGCTTGAGCGCGCGCGGGCGTAGGCCCGCATCACCAGCCCGCGCACGCCGGCGACGAGCACGATCGCAAGGGCGACGCCGAGCAGCAGGGGTTGCCCGGTCTTCCAATAGATGACGAGAACGGAGCCGGCGACGAAGACGGTCCCGATCAAGAGGGTGCGGCCGTCCTTGTAGAGGGAATCGACCAGCGGAATGTAGATTTCCGGTGGAAGCGACTCCGACCGCTGGACCGCTGGGGTGGACCGGGACGCCGAACTCATTACGGGCACCGTTGGCGGCCGCAAGGACCATCGGGGTCCCCGCTCCTGCCGCCGGCTCCCATCATCCTGGCGTAATAATCTATCCACGCGGTAAATGGGCCGCCTGCCGCCTGGACGTTGCAGCACCGGCGATGCAGCGATTTCGGCCGGTCCGCGGTGCGTTAGCAAACCTTTATCCATATCGAGGCCGTTTGACGCGGGTTTTCCGCCCGGTCGCCCCCGGCCCCCCGCAGGCGAAGGTCGCGCGACACCGTGCCAGCGTGAATCTTTTGCTGTTTGTAACACCGACATCATTTGGCAATTTGAGAAGTCATGGTGTAGGAACAGTGTGTTTGCGAGTCGCTGGAGCGCTTTTCGGTCGGATTTTAAGGAAGAGAACCCGCTCCGGCTTCTGGTTTTGGTCACGTATTCGACGGCGCCACGGTACCAAGCCGGACCAGGTCCGGGGGCGACTTGGCCGCGAAAGCTCCGGGGACGGGGGGCTCATGCTGGAGAGCCGCTGGCTCATCTTGGCGGTGCTGTTCATCGCCCGGTTCGCCCTGGGCTATCAGTTTCAGTCGGCCGGCTCGGCCGCCCCGTTCCTGATCCGTGATCTCGACATCGATTACGCGCAGGTCGGCGTCTTGATCGGCGTATTCATTCTTCCCGGCGTAGCCATCTCCGTCCCCAGCGGATTGCTGGCCCAACGGTTGGGCGACAAGAACATCGTCATCTCCGGGATGGCGCTGATGGTGGCCGGCGGAGTGCTGGCGGGCGTCGGCCACGCCTATTCCGTGCTTCTCGCCGGGCGCGTGCTAAGCGGCACCGGCGGAGCGATCCTGGTCGTCATCATGCTGAAGATGCTCATCGACTGGTTCGCCGAGAAGGAACTGTTCCTCGGGATGGCGGTCTTCATCCTCGGCTGGCCGATCGGCATCGCCGCCGCGCAGGCCACCCAGAGCCGGCTGGCGGAGCTGCAATCGTGGAAAATGGTGTTTCTTTCCAGCGCCGCGCTGGCTGCCGTGGCGCTTCTCCTGATGCTGCTGTTCTATCGGCTGCCGCCCGGGCCGCGACCGCAGACGAGCGCCGAGCGGCGCCGGCTCACCCGATCGGACGTGAGCATGGCGTGTTTGACCGGCGCCATCTGGATGCTTCTCAACGGCGCCTATCTGGCCGTCCTGAGCTTCGGTCCGTCCGAACTGATCGAGCGCGGCATGCCGATCGCGGCGGCAGACGCGGTCGTGAGCGTCATGTCCTGGGTATTCATCGTCGCGCTGCCGCTGGGCGGCTACGTCGCCAATCGTTATAACCTGCCCGATGCGGTGATGGTGGGCGGGCTCGTCGCCAGCATCGTATTGGGGGCCTACCTTCCGTTCTCGCCCGCCCCGCTGCTGTCATTCGCCTTGTTTGGATTCGCATTGGCGCTGGCGACGCCGGTCGTCGCCGCCCTGCCGGCCCAGGTGCTGACGCCGGACACGCGCGGACCTGGATTCGGCATCTATTATCTTTGGTACTTCGGCGGCATGCCGGTGCTGATCGCGCTCGCCGGTTTGCTGCGCGACCGGACCGGATCGGCGAAAGCCTCGCTCGATCTGGCCGTCGTGATGCTCGTGTGCTGCCTGCTGCTGCTCGGTGCATTCAGGTTGACGCGGGCGCGGCAGCGCCGGCGACTGCAAGTCTGAGGGTCGGGTCGCCCGTCCGTCCTCACACGAGAACGTCGACCGCGCAGCCTTTGCGGTCCGGGTCCGGCTCGTTGCCGTCCGAACCCGAATCTCGCTCGTCCTTGCGGGCAACGGTCCGTTTGATCCGGTCCGAGCGGCGTCGTTCTGCAATCTCGATCAACTCCTCGGCGGCCAGTTCTGCCTCCAACGGCGTCGGGCGGAGCTTTTGCGGGACCGGCGGAGGCGCCGGCGGCAGCGGCGGCAGCAAATGGATCTTCATCGGATACTCTCCAGCCAAGCGGGCGAGCGCCGGTTCGTCATATCCGCTTCAGAACAATACGTGGCGAAACACTGCTCAAGCGGGGTGTGCAAAAACCGCGCCACGGGTAAGCGTGATTTTTCAAAGGACGTGCGGATGCCGCCCTCGGCCCCGCCCGGTAGAGCCTGCCGGGCGGCAAAATATGCCGGCGGCTGGTCGGGCGCCGTCGCCCGCGCAACCTCGACACCCATTGCGAATCATCATCTATTCCCCGCGCAGCGACGGCGGCGG
>DASZJC010000267.1:0-4364 GCA_035948495.1 Xanthobacteraceae bacterium
CGTCACCGTCGACGGCGAAGTCGAGACTCAGGACACCAATGGGATCGTGCGCGGCGCGATCGAGCGCTTTCCGCCCAGCCTGTTCCTGCGCGAGACGGCGCTGACCCGCCCGGACACGGCGATCCTCGCCTTCGCCCGCGACGCGCGCGCGGCCGCCGGCGATGACCCGCTCAAACTGCTGCATCTCATAACCGAGCGGCTGCACCGGGAGATCGTGTTCGACACCGACCCGACCCACACGGCGACCACGGCGGCCGAAGCGTTCGCGCTGCGACGCGGCGTGTGTCAGGATCTCTCGCACGTGTTCATCTGCGCGGCGCGCAGCCTCGGCATTCCGGCCCGTTACGTCGGCGGCTATTTCCATCGCGCCGACGGCGTGGTGCGCCAGGAGGCCGGCCATGCCTGGGCGGAGGCCTTCGTGACCGATATCGGCTGGGTCGGCTTCGATCCGGCCAACGGCATCAGCCCGACCGACGCCCATGTGCGGGTCGCCATCGGGCTCGACTACCTTGGCGCGGCCCCGGTGCGCGGCACCCGCAAGGGCGGCGGCGGCGAGGCGTTGACGGTGACGATCCTCGTCGATCAGGCCGCCGGGCAGATGCAGAATTGAAGCGTTGGCGGTTCACCCGGCCCATCGCTATAAAGTGCAGCGATTCTGCCGCGCCGGGGGCCGGGAATGACCTATTGCTGCGGGATAGTGGTGCGCGACGGCTTGGTGATGATCGCCGATACGCGCACCAATGCCGGTCTCGACAACATCTCGATATTCCGCAAGTTGCATGTGTTCGGCGTGCCGGGGCAGCGCATCATGGCGCTCGCATCTTCCGGCAACCTGTCGCTGAGCCAGTCGGTGGTGAGCACGCTCACCGAGGGCATGGAGAATCCGCAGACGGGCGAAGTCGAGACCTTGCTCAACGCCCCCACCATGTTCCAGGCGGCGCAACGCATCGGGCTCGCCATCCGCGACGTGCACGACAAGGAGGCGGCCGCGCTCAAGGCGGCCGACGTCCAGTTCGACGTCTCGTTCCTGTTCGGCGGCCAGATCAAAGGCGAGCGGCTGCGCCTGTTCATGGTCTACGGCGCCGGCAATTTCATCGAATCGACCATCGATACGCCCTACCTGCAGATCGGCGAGCACAAATACGGCAAGCCGGTGCTCGACCGCGCGGTCACCTTCGGGGTCGATCTCTACGACGCGCTCAAGATCGGCCTCATCTCCATGGAATCGACCATGCGCTCGAATCTCGGCGTCGGCATGCCGATCGATTTGCTGGTGGTGCGCCGCGATACCTGCACGGCGGAACTCGCCTATCGGATCGAGCCCGGCGAACCCTACTTCGAGGACCTGCGCGTACGCTGGTCGGAGGCGTTGCGCGCCGCTCACATCGCGATCTCACGGCCGCCCTATACCACCGCTCCCAAAGCGGGATGACCTTTCTTCGCATCGTCGGCTGACGGGGGCGTATCGCGCCCCATGCACCGGACCCGCCGACAACCGCGACATCCGTTTACGCCAAATTAGCGAAACCGCCGGAATTTCCTGCGGTTTGAGCGGCTTGCGCCCTGCGCCCGGCCGATTTCAAGCGTTTAACAAGCTCTTTCGCCTAGGCCTTTTGCCAGCGCAACGGTCGACGGGGAAACGGCCCGTGTGGCGTGAGATTTGGATGGGGCTTGGCAGGATCTGGGCCGGCGGCGGCGACAAGCGCGCGCGCCGCAGCGCGGTCGCCCCCATCGTCCTCATCATCATCTTTGCGATCGTCTGCGTGATCGTCGCCGTGCAATGGTCGGCCTACCGCGCCGACGAAGTCGCGCTGCATCAGGAACGCCAGCTGTTTGCCCAGGCGATCGCCCAGCGCCGTGGCGAAATATTGCGCGAGATCGAAAGCATCGTCACGTCCGACAACGCCGTCAGCCGGCTGTGGACCGAGTTTGATTGGCCCTGGGTGCACGATCGCGTCGGGCTTCGGCTCAACAGCTATTTCGAGCAGAACCACGTATTCGTGGTCGATTCGCTCGATCGTTTCACTTACGCGATGGCCGGGCGCAGCAACGTCGGCGTCAAGTGGTTCGGCGCCGCCACCGCGGACCTCGCGCCGGTGATCGACGCGGTCCGCGGCCGCCCGAGCCTGCTCAAGGCCGAGGAGGTCGAGCTGGCGCGCCCCGACGCCGCCAACTCGATCAACCGGCCGGCGCGCGCGTCACGCGTGCAGATGTTCATGGGGCGACCCGCGATCGTTGCCGCCGTCGCCGTGGCGCCGGGAACCCGCCAAACCCGCCTGCCCGACCAGCCGCCGCCGATCCTCATCTCCGTCAACTATCTCCACGACAAGTTCCTCAAGTCCGTGAGCCGGCGCCTCGAATTGCCGCATCTGCGCATGATCGGTTTGGCCAAGCCGGCCGATCAGGACAATACCTACGAACTCTACGACGAGGCGGGCCGGCCGATGGCGCGCTTCGCCTGGACGCCCAAGCGGCCCGGCGCCGAGATCATGCGCAACGTCATGCCGTTCCTCGGCATCGCGCTGTGCGCCTTCGCGCTGCTCACCTCGTTGGTGGTGCGCTACATGCGCCGGACCGAGGCCACCATTGCGGCGGGCGAGGATCAGTTGCGGCACCTCGCAATGCACGACGCGCTCTCCAGCCTTCCGAATCGCACCTTCTTCGGCGAGCGCCTTGCCGATCTGATCGAAGAGGTGCGCCGCACCGGCCAGGCGGGCGCCGTCCTGTCGATCGACCTCGACCGCTTCAAGGAAGTCAACGACACCCTCGGCCACCTGATCGGCGACGCGCTGATCCGCGCGGTCGGGCAACGCCTCGCGCGGTTGCTGCGCGACAGCGATCTGGTCGCCCGCCTCGGCGGCGACGAGTTCGCCGTGATCACGCCCGACGTCGGCGAATTGGGCGATCTGCAGACGCTGGCCGAACGGATCATCGACGCGCTGCGTGCGCCCTATGCGATCATGGGACACACGCTGACGATCGGTGCCAGCATCGGCATTACCTCGATCACGCGCGAGTCGGGCGAAGCCGCCGACATCATGCGGCGCGCCGACGTCGCGCTCTACCGCGCCAAGAACGAAGGACGCAACCGCGCCTGCATCTACGACGCGGAAATGGACGAGGATCTGCGCGAACGCAAGCAGATGGAGCGCGACCTCAAGGACGCGATCGAATACAACGACCTGATGATCGCCTACCAGCCGCTGGTCGGTCCGAGCGGGGAGACCATGGTCGGCGTCGAGGCGTTGTGCCGCTGGCACCATCCGACCCGCGGCGATATCCCCCCGGCCAAGTTCATCCCCATTGCCGAGCACAGCGAGCTGATCATTCCGCTCGGCGAGTGGGTGCTGCGCCAGGCTTGCATGGAGGCCAAGGCGTGGCCGGGGCTCGCGTTGGCAGTCAACGTATCGCCGTTGCAGTTCCGCCGCCCCGACTTCGTCAAGGTGGTCGCGCGCATTCTCGCCGAGACCGGCTTCGCGCCGCAACGCCTGGAGCTCGAATTGACCGAAAGCACCCTCGTCGGCAACGTCGAGGAGGCCGGCACGGCGATGCGCGAACTCAAGGCGCTCGGCGTGCGGCTCGCCCTGGATGATTTCGGCACCGGCTATTCGAGCCTGCTCTACCTGCGCACGTTCCCGTTCGACAAGCTCAAGATCGACCGCAGCTTCGTGCGCAACATCGAGAGCGCGGCGGACTCCGCCGCGATCGTCCACGCGGTGGTCAGCCTCGGCCGCGGTCTCGGCATGAAGGTCACGGCGGAAGGCGTCGAGACGGCGGAGCAGCACCTGTTCCTGCGCGCGGCCGGCGTCCACAGCCTGCAGGGCTTCCGCTTCGGCCGCCCCGGGACGGCACTCGACATCACCGCGCGGCTGCTCAAGCAGGTCGACGCGGGCCCGCGCGCCCTGGCGCCGATCGCGTCGCTCGCCGGTTGAGCCGCAGAAAACAGTTTCATTCCCGCGTGATTTCAGGCATTGCCGGATCGGGCAGCCGGGAGCGGCGGCCCGAGCGATTTTTCGTTGTCTCACGCAATGAAAGCTCGCCGCGCTGCGGACGAGCATAAGGGAGGAGCGTTCTGCGATGGCTGCGCAAGGCAAGGTCGCGGTGGTGACAGGTGCGGGAACCGGGGTCGGCAGGGCGGTGGCGCTGGCGCTGATGGGCGGAGGCTATGCGGTCGTCCTCGCCGGCCGCCGCAAGGAGCCGCTCGAAGCGACGGCAAACGACGGCAAGGCCAAGGGCGGCACCGCGCTCGTGGTGCCGACCGACGTGCGCGACGTGGCGTCGATCCGGGCGCTGTTCGCCAAGACCAAGGAGGCGTTCGGCCGCCTCGACGTGCTGTTCAACAATGCCGGCATCGGCGCGCCGCC
>DASZJC010000268.1:0-3436 GCA_035948495.1 Xanthobacteraceae bacterium
GGGGGAGCTAAGGGAATATCATGTCCGCCAAGCCGCCCGGCAGTCGCGCGAGACCGACCTTCACCGACCAGGAAGCGCTGCAGTTTCACCAACAGGGCCGCCCCGGCAAGATCGAGGTGATGCCGACGAAGCCGATGGCGACCCAGCGCGACCTCTCGCTCGCCTACTCGCCGGGCGTCGCCGTTCCGGTCCTCGCCATCGCCCAGGACCCATCCCGCGCGTACGACTACACCGCCAAGGGCAATTTCGTCGCGGTGATCTCCAACGGCACCGCCATTCTCGGCCTCGGCAACCTCGGCGCGCTCGCCTCCAAGCCGGTGATGGAAGGCAAAGCGGTGCTGTTCAAGCGGTTCGCCGACGTCGATTCGATCGACCTCGAAGTATCGACCGAGGATCCGGACGAATTCATCAATTGCGTGCGGTTTCTCGGGCAGACCTTCGGCGGCATCAATCTCGAGGACATCAAGGCGCCCGAGTGCTTCCTGATCGAGCAGAGGCTGCGCGAGCTGCTCGACATCCCGGTGTTCCACGACGATCAGCACGGCACCGCCATCATTGCGGCCGCCGGCCTGATCAACGCGCTCGACCTCACCGGCCGCGACATCGCCACGACCAAGCTCGTGTGCAACGGGGCAGGCGCGGCCGGCATCGCCTGCCTCGAACTGCTCAGGGCGATCGGCTTTGCGCCCGCCAACGTGATCCTGTGCGACACCAAGGGAGTGATCTACCGGGGGCGTCGCGAGGGCATGAACCAGTGGAAGTCGGCCCACGCGGTCGACACCAAGACGCGCACCTTGGCCGAGGCGGTCGCGGGCGCCGACGTGTTCTTCGGGCTCTCCGCCAAGGGAGCGATGACGTCCGACATGGTCAAGTCGATGACCGCGAAGCCCATCATCTTCGCCATGGCCAATCCGGATCCGGAAATCGCGCCCGAGGAAGTGGCGGCGGTGCGCCAGGACGCGATCATGGCCACGGGCCGGTCGGACTATCCCAACCAGATCAACAACGTGCTCGGCTTCCCGTATATTTTCCGCGGCGCCCTCGACGTGCGCGCGACCACCATCAACATGGAAATGAAAATCGCGGCCGCCAAGGCGCTGGCCGAGCTTGCCCGCGAGGACGTCCCGGACGAGGTGGCGGCGGCCTACGGCACGCGCCCGAAATACGGACCCGACTACATCATACCGGTGCCGTTCGACCCGCGGCTCATCTCGGCGGTGCCGCCGGCGGTCGCCCGGGCGGCGATGGACTCCGGCGTGGCGCGCAAGCCCATCGTCGACATGGACGCCTATCGGCAGGCGCTGCGCACCCGGCGCGACCCGGTCGCCGGCGTGCTGGCGCGGGTGTTCGAGCGGCTGCGCCGCAATCCCAAGCGCGTGGTGTTCGCCGAGGGCGAAGAGGAGCAGGTCATCCGCGCCGCGGCGAGCTTCGTGCAGCAGGGGCTCGGCACCGCGCAACTGGTCGGGCGCGAGGAACGCGTGCGCGAGACCGCAAGGACCACCGGCATCGAGCTCGGCGGCAGCATCGAGATCATCAACGCGCGGCTGTCGCAGCGCAACGCCGCCTACGCCGCCTATCTGTACGAGCGCATGCAGCGCAAGGGGTTCCTCGCCCGCGACTGCCAGCGGCTGATCAACCAGGACCGCAACCATTTTGCCGCCTCCATGGTCGCGCTCGGCGATGCCGACGCCATGGTGACGGGGGTGACGCGCAATTTCTCGCTCGCGCTCTCCGATATACGCCACTGCATCGACGACAAGCCGGGGCACCGGGTGATGGGCGTTTCGCTCGTGCTCGCGCGCGGACGCACCCTGCTGGTCGCCGACACCGCGGTGACCGAGATGCCGGAAGCGCAGGAGATCGCCGACATCGCCGTCGAGGCCGCGGGCGTCGCCCGCAAGCTCGGTTACGAGCCGCGGCTCGCCCTGCTGGCGTTCTCGACCTTCGGTCATCCGCCCGGCGAGCGTTCCGCGCGGGTGCAGGAGGCGGTGCGCATCCTCGACCGGCGCCGGGTCGACTTCGAGTATGACGGCGAGATGGCCGCCGACGTGGCGCTCAACCGCACGCTTGCGGCCGCCTACCCGTTCTCGCGCCTGACCGGGTCCGCCAACGTGCTGATCATGCCGGCGTTCCATTCGGCCGCGATCTCGACCAAGATGCTGCAAGAGCTCGGCGGCGCCACCGTGATCGGCCCGCTGCTGGTCGGCCTCGACATGCCGGTGCAAATCGTCCATCTCAACGCCACCGACGCCGACCTCGTGAACATGGCCGCGCTCGCGGCTTATAATGTGAGCGGGTGAGTTCGTCATTGCGAGGCACGTAGTGCCGAAGCAATCCAGGGGCCGCGCGTGTCGCTCTGGATTGCTTCGTCGCTTCGCTCCTCGCAATGACACAAAAAGCGGACGCGGACGCCAGGAGAACCATCAAGTGACCAAGAGCGGCCTTGCCGGCGTGATCGCCGCGATCGCGACCGCCGTCGACCCCAAGGGCGAGCCCGATAGCGCCCGCTCGACCGCGCTCGCGCGCTTCCTGCTCGACAACGGCTGCGACGGCCTCAACGTGCTCGGCACCACCGGGGAAGCGACGTCGTTCTCGTTGACGCAACGTCAGCACGTGATGGGCGCCTACCGGGACGCCGGCCTGCCGATGGATCGCCTGATGGTCGGCGCCGGGGCGGCAGCGCTCGCCGACGCGGTGGCGCTGACGCGCCATGCGGCCGACCTCGGGTTCGCCGGAGCGCTGGTGCTGCCGCCGTTCTATTATAAGGGAGTGCCGGACGACGGGCTCGTGGCCTACGTGGGCGCCCTGGTGGCGGCGACCGGCGACAAGCCGATCCCGATCTACCTTTATCACTTCCCGGCGCTGTCGGGGATTCCCTGGCACATCGGTTTGATCCGCCGCTTGATCGGCGCGTTCGGTCCGCGCATCGCCGGACTGAAGGATTCCTCCGGCGACATGGCGTATGCCCGCGAGGCCGCGGCGGTGGGAAGCGAGTTCAAGGTGTTTCCCTCGACCGAAGCGGCGCTTCCTGAGGCGCGCGAGGGCCCGTTCGCGGGCTGCATCTCCGCCACCGCCAACCTCAACGCCGACCTGTGCGCCCGCTTCTACCGGCACGGCGACCGCGCCGCCCTCGACGCGGCGGTGACGATCCGCAAGCTGTTCGACGGCCGGCCGCTGGTGCCGGGGGTCAAGACCCTGCTGGCCCATATCCATGGCGATCCCGCCTGGGCCAAGGTGATGCCGCCGCTTGCCGCCTTCCCGGCCGCCGACCGCGCCGCCGTGCTCGCCGGCTACGACGCGGTGCGCGCCAAGAAAGTCGCCTGACCATCGACCCCCGTCCGAGCATTGACGGGGGTTGGCACCCTGACTATAAGCGCGGCTCGTTGTTCCGCCGATTTTTCGGCGCAACTGCCGTAATCCGGAACCGAACTGATGG